>CACZON010000338.1 GCA_902782805.1 Oscillospiraceae bacterium | reverse complement strand
GAATTTCTTCATGTCTCGCAACATATTCATATGAATACTTGAAATTAAATATACGCCGGATCAGGTCTTTCGAAAAATCGATCACCTTTGAAACGCCGCCCGCGCCGCAGGCGACGATGCTCTCGATCTCCTCCATCGTCGCGATATTGTAGGCGCATTCCCTCCACGGTTTGCACCAGCCGATGTTCTCCAGATTCCCGGCCATCCGGCTCTGGCGGTAGAGGTAATAGGGCTCGTAGCCGGCCCCGCTCAGCATGGAGACGGAAGCCTCGGCCATTTCGGAGACCTTCTCGCTTTTATGGTATTCCTTCTCGGCGTCCTGCATCATCCGCGCAGCATGCTTGAGCGCGAGCGCATGAACGGTGATATTCTCCGGCGAGAGCTCCAGGAGCTTTGCGAGCGTTTCGCAAAAGCTCTCCGGCGTATCCTCCGGCAGGCCGATGATCAGATCCATGTTGATATTGTCGAAGCCTTCTTCACGCGCGAGGAAAAAGGAATCGATGATCTCCTGCGCGCTGTGCTTTCTTCCGATCGCCCGCAGGACGTTTTCGTTCATCGACTGCGGATTGATGCTGATGCGGTCTACTTCACGGCGCTTCATGACGCGGAGCTTTTCGCGCGTGATCGTATCGGGCCGCCCGGCTTCCACGGTAAATTCACCGCAATCGGAAAAATCGAAGGATTCCTTCACCGCAGAGAGGACTTCGTCGAGCTCCTGAGCCGTCAGAACGGTGGGTGTGCCGCCGCCGAGATAGACGCTCGTCATCCGAAGCGAAAGCTCCCGCGCCATGCGGCCGGTGCAGCGCAGCTCTTCGCAGAGCAGCTTTACGTACTGCGGGATCAGCTTGCGGGATTTTTCGACCGACTGAGAAACGAACGAACAGTAGGAACAGCGCGTCGGACAGAACGGGATCGAAAGATAGAGCGCAAACGACCGCGGGTCGATCGCGTTCAGATATTTCTGCTGATTTCGAAGCGTCCTTTGCGCCATCGAGATCTTTTCCGGCGAAACGTAATACTTCTCCCGGAAATACTCTGCGGCTTCCGCCTCTCCGATCTCCTGGGAGAGCAGGCGGAAGGTTTTGACCGGGTGAATCCCCGTCAGAACGCCCCAGAGCGGCTTTTTCCCCGTCTGTTCGGAAAGGACACGGAAGAGCAGCGCGGCAAGAATCCGTTTTTCTTCCCGTTCCGCGGCCTTCGGGGCTGTTTCCTGCGCCGTGCGGCAGTTCTCCGCGATGCGCGCGCCGGCAAGATAGCGATCTTCCGTTTCTCCGCGTTCGATCACCGCCGTAAGATAATCTCCCGCTTTGGGCTCCTGCTCGGCATATTCAAATTTTTCGTAGGGATAGAAAAGGCGGCAGAGGCTTTCGATCTCATAAAAGAAATCGTGCCCCCGCATCAGAAGAATCATACAATCCCCCTCAAATACGGATTCGTTTCTTTTTCATGCCGCAGCGTTGAATAGTCGCCGTGGCCGGGGCAGACAAGCGGATCCTCCCGCATCGACGCGAGCAGGCGGCAGCTTTCGAACATCTCGCCGCGGTTTCCGCCGGGCAGATCGATGCGCCCGATCGTTCCGCGCATGAGCATATCGCCCGAGAAGAGCGCGTCGTCGATCCGGTAGCAGACGCTGCCGGGCGTATGGCCGGGCGTATGGATCGGAACGATCCGAAGCGTGCCGAATGAAAGCTCCTCTCCATCGTCGAAAACGATCGGATCCGGAACCGTTTCGCGCCGGATCCCCGCCTGCGCAAAAAGACTGAGCGCGTCGGCGCGATAGAGCGGCAGATCCGCCCGATGAAGATAAACCGGCGCCGAAAAACGCTCGGCGCATTCCTGCGCGTGCAGCGCATGATCGACGTGGGCGTGGGTCAAAAGGATTTTATCGAGCGTATAGCCCTCCGGGAGCGCTTCGACAAAGCGTCCGGGATCGATCAGAACGCAGAGCCGGCTCTGCGGTTCCAGAACGAGATAGGTGTTCTCTTCGTAAAGGTCTCCGGAAAAACGCTGAATTTCCATAGGTCACCTCAGGAACGCTTTACCGAGAGGATCCCGCGGATCGACGAGAGCTTCTGGATCACCGAACGCAGGTGATCCTGGCCGTTGACGACGATATCGACGTAAACGACGGCTTTTCCGTCCCGGGTCACGCGGGAATTGAGCGCGTGCATCATCAGGTGCATATTGAAGATCTGCTGCGTGATATCCATCAGCAGGCCGTCGCGGTCCTCGGCGGTGATTTCCAGCGTCGACTGATAGGATTCCCGGACGTCGGTATCCCAGTGCGCGCGAACCCAGCGCTCCGGCTCCGCCGCCGCGGAAAGATCGCGGGGAACGTTCGGACAATCGCGTTTATGGATTGAAACGCCGAAGCCGCGTGTAACGAAGCCGATGATATCGTCGCCCGGAAGCGGATTGCAGCAGCGCGAAAACTTGATCAGGCAGTTGTCCATCCCGTCGATCAGGACGCCGCCTTTTGCGTGCGTTTTCGTCTTCTGCTGATTCTGCGAAAGCTGCGCCGCCAGCTCCTCCGGCGAAACGGCTTTTTTAAGTTTGGCGTATTCGTCGCGCAGCCGCGGGATCACCTTCCACAGCTGGATCCCGCCGTAGCCGATCGCGGAATAGAAATCGTCCATATCGGAGCAGCTGTGCTTTTTCAGAACGTTTTCGAGCAGTCCCGCCAGCTCCTCCTGCGTAAAGGAGATGCCGTTGCGCTGCAGCTCCTTTTCGAACGCGTCGCGTCCCTGCGCGATATTCTCCTCGCGGCGTTCCTTTTTGAACCAGAGACGGATCTTGTTGCGCGCGCCGGAGGTCTTAACGATATTGAGCCAATCGCGGTTCGGGCCGTGATTCGGATCCTTCGTCGTTACGATTTCAACGATATCGCCGGTCTTAACTTCGTAGTCGATCGGGACGATGCGGTTGTCGACCTTCGCGCCGATCATCTTGTTGCCGATCGCGCTGTGGATCGAATAGGCGAAATCGATCACCGTTGCGCCGACGGGAAGATTGATGACGTCGCCGTGCGGCGTAAAGACGAAGACCTCCTCCTGCGCGAGATCGGTTTTGATATTGCGGACGATGTCGGTTGAATCCTCGCTGTCGTTCTGCGCTTCGAGCATCTGGCGGATCCAGGCGAGACGCTTCTCGAAGGAATCCTCCTTCGAAAGGCCGAGCTTATATTTCCAATGGGCGGCGATGCCGTATTCCGCCATATAATGCAAGTTCCAGGTGCGGATCTGCACCTCGAAGGGGATGCCCATTCTGCCGATCACCGTTGTATGAAGCGACTGATACATATTCGGCTTCGGGGTATAAATATAATCCTTGAAGCGGTTCGGCAGCGGCGTGAGCATATCGTGGATGATGCCGAGAACGTTGTAGCAGTCGTTGACGGTATCGACGATGATCCGAACGGCGTAAACGTCGAAGATTTCATCGAAATTCCGCCCTTGAACAAACATCTTGCGGTAGATGCCGTTGATACTCTTGACGCGGCCTTCGATATAGACGTCGGGAATGGTCTTCGAGACGCGCTCCCGGATATCTTCCTTGATCTGTTCGATAAACTGCAGGCCGTTCTCGCCTTTTTCCGCAAGCGCCTTTTCGATTTCATCGTAGGCGATCGGATCCAGATAGCGCAGCGATAGATCCTCGAGCTCCTCCTTGACCGCTTCGATCCCGAGGCGGTGGGCAATCGGCGCGAAAACCTCCATGCTCTCAAGCGACTTGTCGCGCTGCTTCTGAGGCGGCTGAAACTGCATCGTCCGCATATTGTGGAGGCGGTCCGCCAGCTTGATGATGATGACGCGGATATCGTCCGCCATCGCGATCAGCATCTTGCGGATGTTCTCCGCCTGTTCCTCTTCGCGGTCGGAATACGCGATCCGGGAGATCTTCGTCAGGCCGTCGATCAGCTCGGTGATGCTCGGGCCGAATTCCTTCTGGATCTGCGCAAGGGTCGTCCCGGTGTCCTCGACCACGTCGTGGAGCAGCGCCGCCGCGATCGATTCGGAGTCCATTCCGAGCTCCACGACGATGCAGGCGACGCTGATCGGATGAACGATATACGGCTCGCCGGAGAGGCGCATCTGGCCGCTGTGGGCCGCGGCCGCGAAGTCGTACGCGTGGCGGATCAGATCGAGGTCGAATTCCTTCCCGCTCTTCTTGATCACCGACAAAAGCGTTTCATAATTCACTTCGGGTTGATCGTTGGTTGTCATCTGTTCCATACTGTCACCTTTCAACTGCCCGCAGGCGTATCATGGTTTCCGTTGCGAAGAGATCCTTTTTCTCCGAAGCCTCCGGAACCCGGACCGTAAAGACCTCGAGGTTCCGCTCGATTTCGATCAGCCCCGCTTCTTCAAAGACGCGCAGCGCCGCAAGGAACTTTCCGAAACCGGAAAGCGCCGCGCGGTGATACATCATCGGAAGATCCGTCGGAAGGCTCTTCGCATTCCTTAAGTATCGGTAAAGCGCCGCGAAATATGCCCGATCGGGCAGCAGCAGCGCTTTTTCATCGTCCGAAAGCGCCGCGCCGCGGCGGAATTTTTCATAGATTCTCAGCTCTTTTGCCTGTGTCTCTTTCTCTTCGTTCGCAAACTGGATGTCCCGGATAAACACCGAGAGGCTCTCGACCCCGCGGAAATTCTGAGTCTCGAGCGTTACGGCGAGATCGAGCTCGTCGCCCGGTAGATACGGGAATTCCTCCGGCGTGACGCCGAACTTAACGCAGGTGACGCAGGCGCCGCCTTTCTGAAAACGCAGGCGCAGATGCTTTCCTCCGCCGATCGGCGCGATCGACTCCAGCTTCATCCCGCACAGCGCGAACAGCGGCGCAGGATTGTCCGCACCGCACGGCTCCAGATACGAAAGCCATTTCGGAGCTTCTGCGGAGAGCGCCGAGGGTTTGAGGCGGCAATCGATCAGAAGCTGCGGCTGCGGCATCTCGACCGACGCGGCGTATTCGTTGATCTTTTTCCGGAAAGGCTCGATCTGTTCTCTCAAAAGGCTCAGCCCGGCTGCCATCGTATGGCCGCCGAACTGCGTGAGCACCTCGCTGCAGGCAGACAGCGCGTCAAACAGCGAAAAGCCCTCGATGCTCCTGCCGGAACCCTTCGCATAGCCGCTCTCGCTGACCGAAATGATGATGCTCGGCTTCCCGAAGCGCTCCGTGACCCGCGAGGCAACAATCCCGAGAACGCCGGGATGCCATTTTTCGCCTGCAAGGACGAGCACCTCGTCGTAAAGCAGCTCCGGCCGCCGGGCAATCTGGTCGCACGCCTTTTCGAAGATTTCGCTTTCGATCTCCTTACGGATCGTGTTGACCGCGCAGAGATCCCGCGCAAGCTCAAGCGCTTCGTCGGGATCTTCGCAGAGCAGCAGCTTTTCCGCCTCGTTGGCCGAGGCGATCCGGCCGGCCGCGTTGATCCGCGGGACGATCGTAAACGCAACGAGCGAGGCGCTGAGCTTCCGCTCGGCAACGGACGCCTCCTTCATCAGCGCGTAAACGCCGGCGCGCTCACCTTTTTCGATGCGCGCGATTCCGAGCTTCGCGATCGTTCGGTTTTCTCCGGTCAGCGGTACTACGTCGCCGATCGTTCCGATCGCGGCGAGATCGAGATAGTTTTCTATGATTTCGTCGTAATTTTCTTCGCCTTCCATCGCCATCACGAGCTTCAGAGCGATCCCGGCGCCGGAAAAATAGGGATAGCAGCGATCCGAGAGCAGCGGATCGACCACCGCCGCGGCTTCGGGCAGCTTTTCCTGCGGGCGGTGATGATCGGTGATCACGAGATCGATCCCGAGCTCCTTTGCGAGCGCCGCTTCTTCAACGGCGGAAATACCGTTGTCGACCGTTACGATCAGATCGCAGCCCTCCTGCGAAAGCGCTCGGACCGCTTCGAGGCTCATCCCGTAGCCTTCCCGCTCGCGATCGGGGATATGATAGGTTACGTTCGCGCCGTTCGCTTCGAGATACGAATAGAGGATCGCCGTAGCGGTAACGCCGTCGGCATCGTAATCGCCGAAGATCGCGATCCGCTCAAAATCATCGATTGCGCGCCGGATGCGCCGGACCGCTTTATCCATGTCCGGAAGCAGGAACGGATCCGAAAACGCCGGGCTTTCGGAAAGGAATTCCCGGATCTGATCGCGCTCGCGGATTCCGCGGATCTCGAGCATCATCGCAAGGAAAAACGGGATCCCGTTTTCATTCGCGATCTCAACGGCTTTGTTTTTATCCAGTTTTCGGCAGCACCATTTTTTGATGTTCAAAGAAAGGGCCCCTTTACTCATTATCAATCAGAGTTATTATACCATTTTTTCTTCTCAAGTTCAACTGTCAATCGCCCGTTCCGGCGCCGCGGCACGCAAAAAAGAGCCTCTCCGGCGGCGCCGGAGAGGCTTTTGAAACAGCTTTGCGTCAGGAAATATTGACCGCGGCCTTATAGGTTCCGTAAACCCAGCAGGTATTCGTCCCCGAAACGGCAACGGTGATCGGCAGTTCGACCATTCCGGTCGTCTCCACGTTGGCGAGATTCAGCGTTGCGGTTACCGCCGTATCCTCGAGCGATTCGAGATCCTGCGTCGGGCCGACGACCATGACCGAAACGCTTTGATCGAAGATCTCAACTTCCCGGTCGGGCCGTTTGCCTACGACCGCGACCTCCGCAACCGTAAACCATTTTTCCGAATAACCGTTGAGATTAAAGCGGAGCGTCGTCCGCTTCTCGCCGCTGATGCTCGTGAATCCTTCGAGCGCTGGGATTTCGATCAGATAGCTTTCGGTTGAAAGATTGAGCTTCGAAAAATCAAACGGCGGGAGCGTGATGCTCGTGAGCGTATTAAAGGAATCCTTCGACCCGGCGAGGGTCACCGAATCCGGCGTCAGCGTATAGTAGCGGTTTGCAAAGAGCGCCGGCCGGTTGACAAAGGTCGGCTGAAGCGCGACGCTCTGCTGCCAGAGAACCTGGATGCGTACGTCGACGCTCGAAAGCGAAGCCGAAAGATACGCGCTCTCAACCGGTTCGCCGTTTTCATCGTAAAGAACGACCTGCGCCGGGAATTCGCGCGTTTCGCTCAGCGGGGCGGTAAAATCGTATTCCGCCGCCGCGCGCACCACGCGGTTGACCTCGGTCTCCGGCCCGCTGACCGTAACGGTTTCGGTCGCGAACTGCGGGGTCGGCATATAATAATTCTCCGCGACGCTCGCGGAAATCCCGTTCTCGATCGAAAGCGTCTTCTCCTTCGGAACGTCTACGTAGACCTCGATCGTTCCGGGGTCGATGCTCGCAACGGTAAAATCGTTCATCGATCCGGATTTTTTGCGCGCGGAAAGCGAAACGGTATTGTTCCCCTTCTGGAGGCTGCCCGTGATCGTTGCAACGACCTCGAGATGCTCCGCTTTGATCTGGCGGACCGTGAGCGTATTGCCGGTCACCGAAACGGAAACCGCGCTCTTGCTCGTATCGTAAACCTTATAGCCGGATTCCACCGCGCCGGTCGTATATTCCAGCGTGATCGGAACGTCGTCGATTCTCCAGTTCTGCGTATCGTCGGTGTTTCTGTACATCAGCACCGTCCAGATGATAAACGCAAGCAGGATCGAAAAGACCAGCGCAAATCGCTTGTTTCCGAACAGCCTCGACCAGGACCATCTTTTCCTACTTCTTTCCATTCTTAACCCTCCACAGTCCTCGTTTTTCTTCATTCCCGGAAGGATTAATCAAAAACTTCTGCAGCGCTGCAGAAAGCGTTTCCCTCGTGTAGTCGCGCGTCAGAATCCCGTTGCAGGCAATGGAGATCTGCCCCGTTTCTTCGGAAACAATCACGATGACCGCATCGCTGTTCTCGCTCAGGCCGATCGCCGCTCTGTGGCGCGTGCCGAGCTCGTAGTTGACGTCATCGCGGCTGGTCAGCGGCAGAATACATCCGGCGGCGTAGACCATGCCGTCGCGGATGATCATCGCGCCGTCGTGAAGCGGCGCTTTATTGAAGAAAACGTTGCCGATCAGCGGCGCGCTCGGCTGGGCGTTGATCACGGTACCGGTACCGATGATCTCCCCGAGCTTCGTCTCGCGCTCGAAAACGATCAGAGCGCCGACTTTATCGCGCTGGAACTGCGCCGCAACGGCTACGACCGCGTTGATCGCGCTGTGCAGATTCAGCAGCACCTCGTCCTCTTCGGTTCTGGTGCCGACCAGATTGCTGATGCTCCAGGTCCCGACCTTGCTGCGGCCCATCCGCTCGAGCGCGCTGCGGATTTCCGGCTGGAAAACGATCAGCAGCGCCACCCAGGAGAACTGGAAGAAGTAGCTGAACAGCGTACTCATCATAAAGAGCTGGAGCGTAGTGGACAAAAGGTACATCAGAAGCAGGATCACAAGACCCTTCAAAAGCTGCGCCGCGCGCGTTTCGCGGATCAGCCGGATCAGCGCATAGATCAGGATCGCGAGCAGAATGATATCGATCGCGTCTTTATAGGTGAACTTTTTAACGGTATCGGAAATAGCTGTAAAGAGACTCGAGAAAAACTTTGCGATACTGTCAAACACATTGAGCGTCATCATCTTCACAGCCCTCCTTTTTCAAAAACATCTTTCTATAATTTTATCATACTTTGGAAAATATTCAACGGTTTTTTACAACTTTTGATAGCGTTTGCAGAAACCGGCGCAAGTCTGCCTCCCCGGATCGAATCCCCGGCGAAACCCGGATCGTTCCATCCGTATCGGTCGAAAACAGCGCGTGCGCCGCCGGCGCGCAGTGGAGCCCCGCGCGCAGAGCAATATCCTCCCGCGCAAAAAGCGCCGCGGCTCTTTCGCTTTCCAAACCGCGGATATTGAACGAAAGGACCGGAACAAAGCCGTTTTCCTGCGGTTTTTGCGTGTAAAGCAAAATATCTTTACGATCACAAAGCTCCTCGTACAGCTTCTGCAGGAACCGGATCCCGTGGCGTTCGATCCGTTCGCTTTTGTAAGCGGAAACGAAGCGCACCCCTTCGAGCAGGCCGCAGATTCCAGGAACGTTGACCGTTCCGCTCTCAAAACGCTCCGGCAGCGTTTCCGGCTGGAGAAAGCTTTTTGAATCGGTGCCGGTCCCTCCCTCGAGGATCGTTTCGAGTCGTTGCCCGTTCGCGGCGATCAAAACGCCCGTACCCATCGGGCCGAGGAGCCCTTTATGGCCGGGCACCGCAAGATAATCGATCCCGTCGCGCGCCATATCGATCGGCAGGTATCCGGCGCTCTGCGCCGCGTCGACGAGGATCGGGATCCCGTAGAAACGGCAGAGCGCGGCGATCCGCTCCACCGGCAGCCGGATTCCCCAGACGTTGGAGGCGTGGGATACGATCACCAGCTTCGTATTCTCCCGGATCGCCTGCCGGAAAGCGTCGACCGTCCGGTCATGATCGAGCGGATCGACCTGCGCGGCGGAATAAACGACGCCTTTTGCGCGCAGCGCTTCGAGCGGCCGCATGACCGCGTTGTGTTCGATCGAAGAGACGACGGCGTGATCGCCCGGCTTCAGGATCCCCTTGATGACCGTATTGAGCGCGCCGGTGCAGTTTAAGGTAAAGACGACGCGCGCCGGATCCGGCGCGGAGAAGAATTCCGCCAGCGCGCGGCGGCATTCAAAAATCCGTTCCGAGGCCCGTTCCGCCATCGGATGCGCGCTTCTTCCGGGATTCGCGCCGAAAAAACGCATCGCGCGGGCAACCGCGGCGACGACCTGCGCCGGCTTCGGGTAGCTGGTCGCCGCATTATCGAGATAGATCATCTCCCGCCGTCACGGATCCCTGTTACCGGGATCCCCGCGTCCTTCAGAATCCGCGCCGCTTCCCGAACGTCTCCTTTTACGAAGACGGCGAAGCCGCAGCCGTTTTTCGTCAGCTTCGGTATTTTATGAACCTCGGCGGAAATGCCGAGGCGTTTTAACGCATATT
>CACZON010000337.1 GCA_902782805.1 Oscillospiraceae bacterium | reverse complement strand
GTTGAAGGAAATGATATCTCCCGCCGGAACGACGGCGCGGTCCATCTTTTCCATAGCGAGGCGCATATTATGTTCGGAATTCGCGTTGTTGGTGCAAATCGTATAGAAATAGGCGATCTCGCCGAGGGAGTTTTCCAGCTCGCGCTGCTTGTCCTCGACCGAAATATTCTCCGCACGGGCGGTTGCCACCCCGGAAGAACCGCTTTTGAGGATCCTGTGCGCCTGATCGAGCAGATCGTTTTCGTCAACGACCAGTCCGCTGACGCCCGGATCGATCGAAAAGGTTCGGGTGTCGAAATCAAAACCGGCAACGCTCGGCGCCTTTGCGCCGTGGCCGATCGTATCGCAGAAAGCTTCCACCGCTTCATGCAGGGCGCTTTCGCTGTAGGTCAGTTTCAGGGAAAGCGGTTCGTCGCCGCTCGTCCATTTTTCCGCTTTTTTCAGGATATCGTCGATATTCGTTCCGGCGGAGAGCTCTTCTTTTCCGAGCTTCTTTTCCGTATCCTCGTACCGCAGCGTTACGCCGAAATCGGCGAGCAGCTCGTTCTCACGCGCCGCGAGCGCCTCGCGCGCTTCGGATTCCTTCATTCCGGAAATATCGATTCCGTCTACCGTAACGCCTTTCTCGATTTTCGGATCTTCTGCGGGATTCGCCGGCGAAGACGGCTTGACCAACAGCGCGATCACGATTACAAAAACGACGATAAACGCCGTAAAAATCAGCAGCGGGATCAGTGTGTTCTTTTTCTTCTTTTTTCTTGCATGTCTGGATTGGGCCATTTGCTTGATTCCTCCCCCTCGGGCTGTTTCTATTATATGCTTTCCCTCGGAGGATGTAAAGCGCAGATCGGTTTTTTTGCAGAATTTTTACAAAAGCGGCCCGCCCGTTTTTCGGGGAAAAGAGCCTCCCGCGTATCCTGTGCGGGAGGCTCTTCCTCTCTTTACCAGATCGATTCAAACGGCGCGATATAGTCCTTGTGGTTCGCGAAATCCCTGGGATATGCGATCAGAACGCTGCCGTGCGCCGTCGTTTTCCGGCCGCTCTTTTCGTATTCCTTCGCCTTCTCGGCGGCCTCCTTTGCGGAAGCGCAGAGGCGGATCTCGTAATAGGTCGGATCGTTGCCGCGCCAGACGCGCAGCGTATCGGGATCGTCGCCCTGTCCGGTCGTGAATCCGGCCTGTTCATAGGCTTTCCGGAAGGAATCCAGCCCGAACGCGCGGTTTTGCGCGCCGGACGTTTCGCCGGAAGCGGCGGAATCCTCCCGTGCCGAATAAGGATCCTCTTCTCCGGAAACGAATCGCGAATCGTTCCCCGAATCTTCCGGGCGCGAAACGGCTCCCGCCGCGTCCCCGTAGGAATTCACCGCCGAAGACGCAGCCGAAGATGCGCCGGCGATCGACCTTGCAAGCGTTGAACAGGCGCAGAGCGAAAGCAAAAGCAGCACCGCCGCGCAGAGCATCAAAGCTTTTTTCATATCAAAAACCTCCTGATTTTCGTTATGCCCTTATTCTGTCCCGCTTTTTCCGTTTTATCCGCCGCGTTCTTTGCGCTGCGGCGGTTATAATCGGAATGGTTTGCGGAACAATAAGAAAAAACGAAAAGGAGCGTCTTTTCTTATGGAATATCTCAAAGCGTTTCTTCTGGGCGGCGCGATCTGCGTTGTCGGACAGCTGCTGATCGATCGAACGAAGCTCACCCCGGCGCGGATCCTCGTCTCGTTCGTCGTCGCCGGCGTGGTTCTCGGCGCGGCCGGGATCTACGGCCCTCTGGTGGAGTTCGCCGGCGCCGGCGCTTCCGTTCCGCTGACCGGCTTCGGCTATGCGCTCGCAGCGGGAACGCAGGAAGCGGTGCGTGAAAACGGCCTGCTCGGCGTCTTGATCGGGCCGTTTCGCGCCTGCGCGGCCGGACTCGGCGCCGCGGTCTTTTTCAGCCTGATCGCCGCCCTCTTCTCCCGTTCCGGCGACAAGCCATAATTTAACTTCGCAGGGTTCTGCTCAGATAGGAGCGGGCTTTCCCACCCGGCAGGAGGTGCTGTTCTTCGCCGCCTGTTTTACTGCGCAGGGTTCTGCTCGGATAGGAGCGGGCTTTGCTGCCCGGCAGGAGGTACTGTTCTTCGCCGCCTGTTTTACTTCGCAGGGTTCTGCTCAGATAGGAG
>CACZON010000336.1 GCA_902782805.1 Oscillospiraceae bacterium | reverse complement strand
GGACGTCTCCGCCGGAAACGTCGAGGATCGTATAGGCGTAGTCCTTGCGGGATTTGCTCTGCATGTTCTCGATATTGATGTTGCAGTCACCCATCACGCCCGCAAAGGCGCCGATCGTATTCGGAACGTTCTTATGAATCAGACAGAAGCGCGTATCGCCGTAACGCGGCATCGATACGCTCGGGAGATTGACGGAGTTTTTGATATTGCCGTTCTCGAGGTAATCCATCGTCTGATCCGCCGCCATGACCGCGCAGTTATCCTCCGATTCGGGCGTTGAAGCGCCGAGGTGGGGGAAGGGAAGAACGTTTTTCGCCGCGAGGAGCGTTTCGTCCGGGAAGTCGGTGGCGTAAGCGGCAACTTTTCCGCTGTTGAGCGCCTGCGCGAGCGCTTCGCTGTCGACCAGACCGCCGCGGGCGAAATTGAGGATCCGCACCCCGTCCGGCATCTTTGCGATCGCTTCTGCGTTGATCGTGTTCTTGGTATCCGCAGTCAGCGGGATATGGATCGTAATATAATCGCAGGCGAAGATCTCATCGAGCGTCAGCGCGTGGTGGATCGAGCGCGAGAGGCTCCAGGCGGCGTCGACCGAGAGGTAAGGATCGTAACCGTAAACGTTCATGCCGAGGTTCTGCGCCGCGTTTGCTACGAGGATGCCGATCGCGCCGAGGCCGATCACGCCGAGCGTCTTTCCCTTGATCTCGGGGCCGACGAACTGCGATTTGCCCTTCTCCACGAGCTTTTCGATCTCGTCTCCGCTGCCCTTTAAGGTCTGTGCCCAGCAAATGCCGCTGTAGATGCGGCGGGAGGTCATCAGCAATCCGGCGATGACAAGCTCCTTGACCGCGTTGGCGTTGGCGCCCGGGGTGTTGAAAACGACGATTCCCTGAGCGGTGCAGCGGTCGATCGGGATATTGTTGGTGCCGGCGCCGGCGCGCGCGATGGAGAGCAGGTTTTCGGGCAGCTGAGTTTCATGCATCGAAGCGGAGCGGACAAGCACGCCGTCGGCCTGATCGATCGAATCGACCATTTCATATGAAGCGCCGAAGCGTCCGGTTCCTACGGCGGAAATTTTGTTGAGGCAGTAAATATTCATTGGTTATCTCCCTTTATGCGTTTTCTTTTTCAAACCGATCCATGAAGGCAACGAGCTTTACGATGCCTTCTTCCGGCATGGCATTGTAGATCGAAGCGCGCATACCGCCGACGGAACGGTGACCTTTGATATTGACGAAACCGGCTTCTTCGGCCGCCTTTACGAATTTTGCGTCGAGTTCCTTGTCGCCGGTGACGAAGCAGACGTTCATGATCGAGCGGTCTTCCTTCTTCGCGGTGGGCTTGAAGAGCTTCGACTGATCGAGGAAATCGTAAAGCAGCTTCGCCTTGCGCTCGTTTCGCTCTTTCATCTTCTCGAGCCCGCCGACCTCGTCGCGGATCCATTCGAGCACGAGCTTGCACATATAGATCGGGAAGCAGGGCGGAGTATTGTACATCGAATCGTTATCCGCCATCGTTTTGTAGTTGAACATGGTCGGGGTGATCTCCATCTCGTGGCCGATCAGATCCTCGCGGACGATCACGATCGTAAGTCCCGCGGGCGCAACGTTCTTCTGGGCGCCGGCGTAGAGCAGGCCGAATTTCGTGACGTCGATCGGTTCGCTTAAAATGCAGGATGAAATATCGGCGACCAGCGGAACGTCTCCGGTATCGGGAAGGGTATGCCATTTCGTACCGTAGATCGTATTGTTCATGCAGATATGGAAATAATCCGCGTCCGGGCGGAATTCCTTCGGGTCAAGCTCCGGGATATGTGAGAAAGAATCATCCTTCGAGGTGGCGATCAGCTTGACGTCGCCGTAGCGTTTCGCTTCCTGATAGGCTTTCGAAGAGAACTGACCGGAAGCGACGTAATCGGCTTTTCCGTTCTTCGTCATCAGGTTCATCGGCACCATCGTAAACTGCGAGGACGCGCCGCCCTGGAGGAAGAGGACCTTATAGTTGTCCGGGATGTTCATCACTTCGCGCAGAAGCGCCTGGGCATCGCGGATGATTTTATCGTAAACGGGGGAGCGGTGGGACATCTCGCAGACGGATTGCCCGCTGCCCTCGTAATCGAGCATCTGATCTGCCGCTTTTTTGAGGACCGGCTCCGGAAGCATCGAGGGACCGGCGGAAAAATTATAAACGCGTGCCATTGAAAAAAGACCTCCAATAATCTTTGATTTTGAACAAAAAATCAACTTATGGTTCAATTATATTCCTGCAGTTCTGAAAAAGCAACCAAAAATAGAACTTTTTGTAGATTTTTACGATTAAACTAAAATTTTCAGGGAAACCGATTTTATTTTCTACAACATTCACAACGCATTTTCACTCTTTACGAAGCGAAGATTTCGTCGTATAATAAAACCAGTCAAAGAAAGGCGGAATCCAATGATTTTACTCGGAATCGATCTCGGAAAAGTCCGTACCGGGATCTCAGTTTGCGATCCTTCGGAGGTTCTGGCAACGCCGGTCGCCGTGATCCGCGCGACCCAGCGGGAAAAGCTGCTTTCGGAAATTCAGGCGCTTGCGGTTGCGCACCGGGCGGAAGGGTTCGTCGTCGGTCTGCCGCTCAATATGGACGGATCGGCTGGCGAAAGCGCCCGGAATGCGCGCGCCTTTGCGCAGGAGCTCGAATCGCTTGTCTCGCTGCCGGTTTTTCTCCAGGATGAGCGCGGGACGACCGTTACCGCGCACGGATTTCTTTCGGAAACGAATACGCGCGGCAAAAAGCGCAAAGAAAAGGTCGACGCCGCGGCTGCGGCGATCATTCTGCAGAATCATCTTGAGATGCGGCGCCTCGCGCGCGAACGCGAAAAACAAAGAGGAGAATAGAATGGAGATTTTTATCTATATCATCTTACCGTTCGCGGTGTTTTTTATCGCGCAGATCCTGCTGTGCATGTTTGCAAAAAGCCTGCGGCTCCGTCTGATCCCGCTGTTTGCGGCCGTTTTCATGATTTTGCTCGGGCTGATCAATCTTCTGGGAGAAAGCAATCCGCTTTCCGCGGATGCCGCCGGGATCGTCGGCATGATCGGTTCGCTGGGGATCGCCTGCCTCTTCGGCTGCGGCTGCGGCTGGGTGTTCGGCGCGATCATCAAAGCGATGAGAAAAGTCTGATGCTCAAAACCAAAAACGGGCGTCTTCCGAAAGGGAAGACGCCCGTTTTTTGCTTTGTTTTATTTTCCGAAAATGCCCTTGACCTTGCCGAGCAGACCGTCGGCGTCATCGAGCTTCAGCTTTGCCTGAACGCCGTCGACAACCTGGCGGAGCGTTTCTTCGGGAACGTTATCGCCGATCAGGCCTTTTGCGGTACCGAGCGGGTCCTTCTGGAATTTTTCCTTCAGTGCGCCGTCGCCGGTGATTTTGCCGATCAGGGATTCAACCGTTGCTTTAATATCCATCGATCATTCTTCCTTTACAACTTCGCTCGAAGCGTTTCTCTTGACAGAATCGATGCCGTTGATGCAGCTCGGTTTCGCCTTGTAGCCTTCGCCTACGGCGATGATCTGGCCGTTGGTCGCTTTGAGGCGGAATCTGTATTCGCCGGCTTTATCCTGATAGAGCTCGAACTTCGGATGCTTTTTCTTCTCGAAGCCTTCTACCGTCTGATCTTCAATCTCGGCAATCGGCGCGTTTTTCTTTACGCTGGCGATACCCTTGCGGCAGGAATCTTCCGTGGTATAAATTTCGGAAGTAGCGATGATCTCACCGTTTCCGGCCTTCAGATTGAACTTGATTCCGGTTTTGACTTCTTTAATTACGAATTTTCCCATATAATATTCCTCCTGACTGAATGATCAGTTTTTCTCATTATACGCCCTTTTTTCTGAGATTACAAGCGGGAATCCCGAAAAAATGATCTTTTTATACGCAAAAAGCATTTTATTCCGGAAAAGTTCGGTAAACTTGCCGAAAAACGGCGGCTTTTTTAAGAAAAAGACGGCTGAAAAAGGGAAAAATGAGAAATTGAGGAAAATCGCGCGGTCAAAGATCCGCCGAAAAGAAAAAACGCTCCCGGAATAAGTCCGGAAGCATCGGGGTTTCGTTCGGTCAGGAAGGATCCGCGTTTTCGATGCGCGCGATCAGATAGGGCAGGACCTCTTCGGGCCGGATCGAGAGCACCTGAGCGAATTCGTGGTACAAAATCGCTTCGGCCTCCTTCATGATCTCCTGGTCGGAGTTTTTGAGGTGGCGGTTCTGGGCGTTGAGCTCTTTTTCGTGCGCGTAGATCGATTTGATCACGGAAAAAATGCTTCTGCGGTCCGCGGTGCGCAGGATCCGTTTGAATTCCTGCGTCCGCTCAAGGTCGTTTTCGATCCATCCCGCGGGGAGATCCGGCAGCTCGCGGATCAGCGCGTCGAGCTCTTCGCGCGAAACCAGCGGCATCATTTTGGCCACGAGCGCAGCGTTATCCACCGGGACGCAGATCGTCGAACGCGACTGCATGACCGGCCGAAGGACGTAGTATTCGTGCGTTTCGCGTCCGATCTTTTCGCGCCGGACGCCCTCGAGTGTACATACGCCGTTGATTCCGTAATTGATTTTATCGCCGATTTCGAACATTTTACACCTCCCGATTTATTGTATTATAGCATATTTTTCGCTTCGATGTAAGTGTTTTTTTCAAAAAAACACAGGAAAATCGGCGCGCTCCCGGCGTTTCGGCATAATATGGATTGAGGTGATTTACGATGAATGAAGAAAACAGCGGAAGCGTCTTTTTTGAAGTGAGCTCTGCGCAGGGAGCGTTTCCGATCCCGGAAGCGAACATCCTCGTTTCGAGCGATGAGACCGGCGATTTCTGGTATCTTTCAACCGACGAAAGCGGAAAAAGCGAGCAGTTGATTTTGCCGGCGCCCGAAGCATCGCTG
>CACZON010000335.1 GCA_902782805.1 Oscillospiraceae bacterium | reverse complement strand
ATGAAGGATATCTTCAGATTCAAACATTACATCAAAGGTATCATCAAGTTCAGAAATTAAAGAAAGATGCGCAACGGAATCCCACTGGGGAACCGCTTTAAAAGTAAATGCATCGTTCAGAACGTCTTTCTTAACGCCGAACACATCCATAAATATCCGATCATATTTTTCTGAATCTGTCATCATAGTACTCCTTGAGTAATCATATCAATCTCGTTCCATGAAGATAAGAAGAGGGGGAAAATCCCCTCTTCCATCTACATAGCAGGTTAAAAATGGTCTTAATCTTAAGCCATCAGCTTGAGGATGTCGGAAACCGTCTCAAAGCCTTTGATCACATCACCGGTAAGCTTTACTCCGAAATCGTCGTCCATCAGAACAATAAGAGACAGTTTCGCCATCGAATCGTATTCATCCACGTCAGCAAGAACGGTATCTGCAGCCAGTGTCCCTTCGTCCAGTTCCCAGATTTCTTCCAGCTTCGCGATTTTTTCCTGATCAGTCATTTTTACGTCCTCCTAAATTGATATATATTACACCTGGTCATCCAGATTGTAACCGTCACTAAAGTATCCGTCCGTGTGCACGAGCGGAAGAATATCCGATGCGGCGATATTGAACGCCACGGTGGACCAAGAAAGTCCGACGCCGAAACCGCAGCATAAAGTCTTAATTGTTCCTTCGTTTGCCTCCCCATACCGATCCACAAGAGAAACGGGAATCGATGCGGAAGATGTGTTTCCGAATCGGTCCATGGAAACAAGCATCTTTTCCTCCGGAAAAGCTGTGTTTTTCGCCACTCGCTTCATGATCATCAGATTTGCCTGATGTAGCACAAGGCAATCATAATCCAGAGAGGTGGTATTTGTCAACTGCATATATTCATTGAGCTGCCTGGGCGCTTCATCCGTTGCGAAATTGAACACGGCGATGTCGTCCATCACGACGTAATGCGTTCTTCCGTCCGGAGAATCCGGATTTCTCCAGGCTCCGTAAGGGGAGATGATCGCCTTATACCCGCTCCCGTCCGTATTGGAAAGGAATTTCAGCTCGTTCCCTTCCTCCTTCTCCAGCAGCGTTGCGCTTCCGGAATCGCCGAACAGCCAGGTCCCGGAATGGCCTTCCTTCTGCTTTCTGCGCGTGCTGAATTCGCGCGCGGAGGTATCCCCGGCGAGCAGCAGTCCGTACTGCGTCCCGGTATTTGCGAGCATGCTCGCGATGACGTTCAGGCCGTATACGAACCCGGAGCAGCCGAGATTGACGTCGAAGCAGATGCAATCCTTGCTCAGCCCCAGCCTCTGCTGCAGCACGCAGGCCGTCGCAGGCAGGCGGTAGTCGCTCGTCTGCGTTACGAAAATCAGGATCCCGATCCGGCTTTTGTCGATATTCTTCTTTGCAAGAAGCTCTTCCGCGGCGGCACAGCAAAAATCCGAAGTGGTCTGCCTCGGCGAGGCAGAATACCGGCCGGAAACGCCGGTCTTTTTGATAAATCTTTTGACCGTCGCCTCGTCCTCGTCGGACATCTCTTCGATCGAATCCCACGCGGGAGAAACCGCCGCGGCCATCCCGATCACTTTTACGTTGCGAATTTCTGTCAGCATATTCTTTCTCCTAACTCGTTGTAAGTCCGCCGTCGACCGGCATCGTGATTCCCGTGATAAATCTCGCGGCGGGACTGATCAGGAACGCGATGGCGTTCGCGATATCCTGCGTCTGCGCGATCCCGAGATACTGGCGGGAGGTCAGCTCCCGGTTGGTATCGCTGTCTTCGCCGTATTTGTCCACGAATTTCTGATAGAGCTCCGTTGCGGTCATTGCCGGCGCCACGGTATTGATGCAGATCTCCCGGTCGGCAACTTCCTTGGCGATGCAGCGTACGGCGGAATCCATCGCCGATTTCGTGGAGGAGTAGATCGCTTTCGATTTGTCGCCGCGCAGGGAAGCGCAGGAGGAGACGCCGACGATTCTCATGCCGGGATTGTAGCGGCCCTTTTTGCAGACCTGACGAACCGTTTCGAAGAATCCGAAGAAATTGACGTTGAACGTATTCTGAACCTTTTCGGGCTTCGACATCGCCAGCGGGATCGCCGTTCCGAGTCCGGCGGAATAGACGAGGCCGTCGAGCGGTCCGTTCTCTGCAACGATCTTTTTAATAAAGCTTTCGATCTCGTCGAGTTTTCCGACGTCGACGAAATAGGCGGCGTGTCCGTCTCCGGAAAGCTCGGTAAGCGCCTCTTTGACGCCTTCTTCATCAATCGCGGCAAGAACCAGCTTCGCGCCCAATTCGCTCAGCGTGATCGCCGTCTTTTTTCCGATCCCGGAAGACGCTCCGATCACCAGAATCCGCCGATCCGTTAAATCAACCAGATTGTACATGGGTCTTTCCTCCTTTTATTCATCCGGGTAAGCATCGTCGTAACGATCCTCGCCGAACGTCAGCGGCAGGATATCGTCCGTATTGATCCGGACTTCCATCACGCCCCACGAAAGCCCGACTCCGTAACCGCTGGTCAGCATTTTGACTTCTTTGCTTTCTTCGCAGCTGCCGTATTTGTCGACGATGGTAAGCGGGACGGACGCACCGCTCGTATTTCCGAAGCGGTCGAGCGAGACCGGGACCTTTTCGATCGGCATCCCGACGCGTTTTGCGATGTTCTTGATGATCATCATATTTGCCTGATGCAGAACGAGATCGTCGTACGTCGTGATCTCCGAACCGAGTTTTTCAAGATACTCGTGGATCAGAGCGGGAACCTCGTTGATCGTGAAATTGAATACGGCGATATCGTCGCTCGGAATGCTTTCCGGGCCGACGGGATGCTTCCAGGCGTTGTACGGGGTCGAGAGCGCCTTGTGGCCGGTGCCGTCGCTCATCAGCGCCGAGCGGATCGTGCTGCTTTCGTCTTTTTCCAGCAGGACCGCCGAGCTCGCGTCACCGAAGAGCAGCGTCGTATTGGAGCTTCTCTGATCGATGCTCAGCCCTTTTCTTCCTCTGCCGAGCGTATCGCCGATCAGCACCAGCGCCTTTTTCGAATCGGAATTGAGCAGCAGGCTCGCTCCGATCGCAACGCCGTAAACAAAGCCGGAGCAGCCGAGGTTTACGTCAAACGCGACGCAGTTCTTATTAAGGCCGAGCCGCTTGTGAAGCACGAGCGCGGTCGAGGGCGTCCGGTAATCCGGGTTCTGCGTCACGTTGATCAGAACGCCGATCTCGTCCGGCGTATATTTTCCCGCCGCTTCGATCTGTTTGGCCGCGGTATAGGAAAAATCGGCTGCCGTCTGATCGAGCGCGCATTTATGTTTCCCCGCGATCCCCGTTTTTTTGATAAAGTATTTTACGAATTTCGGATCCTCGTTCGGATCCTCGGCCATTGCCGCGATATCCACCCGGTTTTCCGGGACGGACGCCGCGATGCACGAGATCCTGATCCCGTTATATTCACTGTAGACCATCTTTTTTCCTCCTCAGCACGACGTATATCCCGAATCCACCGGCAGCATTACGCCGGTAATGTGTCTGGACGCGGGAGAAAGCAGGAACGCGATTGCGTTCGCGATATCTTCGGGCATATTCATTCCCAGATAATTGCGCTGCGAAGTGATCTGCACCTGATCCGCCTGCTTCGTTTCCGCGCGCAGATTCAGATAATCCTGATACATTCCCGTATTGGTCGGTCCCGGCAGAACGGTATTGACCCGGATCTCCTTCGCCCCCAGCTCCTTTGCCATCGAGCGCATGGTTCCGTTCATCGCCGCTTTCGAAGCGCTGTAGGCCGTCTGGGCCGAAACGCCGCAGACCGAAGCGGTCGAGGAAATTCCGACGATACTCAGCCCCGGATTGTATCGGCCTTTCCGGCTGATGATCCGGACGATCTCGTAGAACGAATAGAAATTGACCAGCATCAGATCGTGAAGCTTCTCGAACTTGACGCTGTTGATCGGAAGGTCGCGGTTGATTCCGGCGGACTGGACGTAGCCGTCGAACGCGCCCTGCTCCGCGATGATCTCCTTGAGTTTT
>CACZON010000334.1 GCA_902782805.1 Oscillospiraceae bacterium | reverse complement strand
ACCGGGGGCCGACGCCCTCGATGTCGCCGCTGTAAAGTGGCGAGCGGTGGATGTTCTCCAGAATGATCCGCTTGGTCTCCGCGTTGGTCCAGCTGATATGGCATATCGCCTTATTTTCCGGCGGTGTCTGCGTTTCATACGAGAACGGAACGACCGGTTCGTCGCCTTCCTGGGCTTCCAATCCGGAAAAATCGATGCTCGATCTCAGGACGCGCGCCGGCGTTCCGGTTTTGAAGCGCCGCAGGCGCAAACCGAGCTTTTTGAGCGACGCGCCGAGGAACGACGCCGGGAACATCCCGTCCGGACCGCTTTCAAAGCTGACGTCGCCGACGAAGATCCTTCCGCCGAGGAAGGTCCCCGTTGCGAGAACGACCGCCTTTGCCTCGTATTCGGCTTCCATGCGCGTTACCAAACGCCAGAGGCCGTCTTCGGTCCTCTCAAGTTCGGTGATCTCCGCCTGCTTCAAATAGAGATTTTCCTGAAGCTCCAGCTTGTGCTTCATGATTTTGCTGTATTCGCGCCGGTCGATCTGCGCGCGCAGAGAATGAACCGCCGGGCCTTTTCCGAGATTGAGCATCCGGCTTTGCAGCGTTGCGGCGTCGGCCGTTTTTCCCATTTCGCCGCCGAGCGCGTCGATTTCGCGGACGAGATGACCCTTCGCCGTTCCGCCGATGCTCGGATTGCAGGGACAGTTGCCGACGGCGTCCATATTGATCGTAAAAACGACCGTGCTGCAGCCGAGGCGGGCGGAAACCAGCCCCGCTTCGATCCCCGCGTGGCCGGCTCCGACGACCGCCACGTCAAATTTTCCCGCAGAATATCTCATATGATCCTCATTTTCCGACACAGAATTTTGAAAACACCTCGTCGAGCACCGCGTCCGAGATCCGCTCGCCCGTCAGCTCCAGAAGTGCGGAAATGCATCCCTCGAGCGAAACGGTTACCGCGTCAAAGGTCATCCCGGCCTCGAGCGCTTCGTTCGCTTCGCGCAGCGCGTCGCTCGCACGCGCGATCACGTCGCGTTGGCGTTCCGTAAAGAGCACGCCCTCCGAGGGATTGACGGGATGCTTGCGCAAAAGCGCAACGACCGCCTCCTCAAGCGCCGCAAGTCCTTCGCCGGTCTTTGCGCAAAGCGGAACGACGGCGGAAAACTGCCCTTCGAGCTCTTCGAGCTTTATTTGCTGCGGAAGGTCCGCCTTGTTGAGCACCGCGATCGCCGGGGCGCCGCCGATCTTTTCGATCAGCGCGCGGTCTTCGGCGCCAAGCGCTTCGGAGGAATCGAAAACGGCGAACACAAGCTGCGCCCGGGAAAGCCGCGAAACCGCCCGGTCCACGCCGATGCTCTCGATCGGATCTTCCGTATCGTGTATACCGGCAGTGTCCGCAATATATAGTGGTATACCGGCAAAATTTATTACGTCTTCTACTATATCTCGAGTCGTTCCGGCATGCTCCGTCACGATGGAACGTTCATAGCCGGAAAGCAGGTTCATCAAGGTCGATTTTCCGACGTTCGGCCGCCCCGCGATCACGGTCCTGACGCCCTCGCGCAGCATCCGGCCGCTGTCGAATTCCCGCAGGAGCTTCGAAAACGCTTCCTGCGCCGAGCAAAACGCTTCGGAAAGCTCCTCGCCGGTAATCTCCGGGACTTCGTCCTCCGGATAATCCGCCCAGGCGGCAAGATGCGCCGCCGCAGCGACGAGATTTTCCCGGATCGTTTCGATCTTTTTCTGCAGAACGCCTTCGTTCCCAGAAGCCGCGGCCTTCGCCGCGTCCTCGCCGGAGGCGGAGATCAACTGCATGACCGATTCCGCGCGCGTCAGGTCGATTCTTCCGTTGAGGAACGCCCGCTTCGTAAATTCTCCGGCCTGCGCCGGAACCGCGCCGGCGCGGATCGCCAGCGAAAGGATCTTTTGCATGATGAACATCCCGCCGTGGCAGGAAATTTCGACGACGTCTTCGCCGGTATAGCTTTTCGGCGCGGTAAAAACGAGCGCGAGCACCTCGTCGACGCGTTCGCCGTTTTCATCGACGGCAATCCCGTAGAGCGACGTATAGCCCGGAACGTCCGAAATGTTCTTTTTTCCCTTCGGAACGAAGACTTTCTCCGCGATTTCCTTGGCGCGTTCGCCGGAAAGACGGACGATCCCGATCCCGCCGGGTGCCTGCGCCGTTGAGATGGCGGCGATCGTTTTCTGTTCGATCAATCTCATAGTGAAAATCCCTTAAAAATTGGGCGACCCGTTGCCGGGGCGCCCATGGTTTTCTTATTCCTTCGTGATTCTGCCGTAGAGCTGGGTCGTGCCGGCGTCTTTCTTGATTTCCGCGGGCTTTTCCTGCGGCGCGGATTTTTCCTTCGGCTGAGCGGTTTTCGGGCGGGAGGGTTTGCGGTCGCCGTAGCGCTTTCCGCCGCGGTAGTTTCTGCCTCTGCCTTCGCCGCGTCTGCGGACTTCTCCGGATTCCGGACCGATCACAACGTGACGGTTGTTTTCCTCGCCTTCACTCCAGGATTTCGCTCCTTCGATCTCCTGAACCGCGGTATGAATGATTCTTCTTTCATAGGGATTCATCGGCTCGAGCGAATAGTTGCGCTTGTTTTTAAGCGACTTCTCCGCCATGCGGCGGCCGAGCTTTTCGAGCGTCTCTTTTCTTTTTTCGCGGTAATTCTCCACGTCGAGCGTGATGCGGAAATAGGAATTGTCCACGTGGTT
>CACZON010000333.1 GCA_902782805.1 Oscillospiraceae bacterium | reverse complement strand
CGGCGAGTTCTATACCCATTGCATCGTCGGAATCGGCACGCTCGTCACCGGCATCCGCGATCTTGCCCGTTCCTTTAAGGAAGCCCAGATCGCCCTCGAGGTCGGAAAGGTTTTCGATACGGAAAAATCCGTTGTCAGCTATGACAACCTCGGAATTGCGCGGCTGATCTATCAGCTGCCGACCACGCTCTGCGAAATGTTTCTCAAGGAGGTTTTCAAACGCGGATCGATCGAGCTGCTCGACCATGAAACGCTCTTTACGATTCAGAAGTTCTTTGAGAACAACCTCAACGTTTCCGAAACCTCCCGCAAGCTCTTCGTTCACCGCAATACGCTCGTTTACCGTCTGGAAAAGATCAAAAAAATCACCGGACTCGATCTGCGTGAATTCGAAGATGCGATCGTATTCAAAGTAGCTCTGATGGTCAAAAAATACCTCTCTGCGAATCCTACAAAATACTGATTCAGCCAAAAAAGAATAAAGCCGCAGTCAGCGGCTTTATTTTTTGAAAAAATGTTACAAATAATTACAATTTAGTTCTATAATAGAACAATATTTGCATGTAATCTTGCTACAATATGCAGTGATAGCCTGTATTATGTAAATCTGGAGGAAACTCTTTTGATTGAATTCATTGACGTATCGAAAACGTATCCCAACGGTACGCATGCGCTGTATAATATCAATCTGAAGATTGATAAAGGCGAGTTCGTCTATATCGTCGGCGCTTCCGGCGCGGGGAAAAGCACCTTTCTCAAGCTGATTACCTGCGAAGAAAAGCCGAACTCCGGGCAGATCATCGTAAACGGAGTTCATTTGGAAACGATCCGAAAAAGGAACATCCCGTATCTGAGAAGAAACATGGGACTGGTTTTCCAGGATTTCCGACTGATTGAAACGATGAACGTTTTCGACAACATCGCCTTTGCGATGCGTGTTGTCGGCGCGCGGGAAAAGGAAATTCAAAAGAGAGTTCCGTATTTTCTCAATATGGTTGGCCTGAGCCACAAAGCAAAGATGTTCCCGAGCGAGCTTTCCGGCGGTGAAAAACAGCGGATCGGTCTTGCCAGAGCGCTGATCAATCGTCCGGAGATGCTGATCGCGGACGAGCCGACGGGCAATATCGACCCCGCTATGAGCTACGAGATGCTCGGAATGCTCAGCGAAATCAACAAACACGGAACGACCGTTGTTATGGTCACCCACGAGCACGTTCTGGTTCGTGAATTCCCGCACCGGATCGTTGAGATCAACAACGGCCGGATCGTTGCCGACAGCAGCCGGATGTATACTCCCGAAAGTACGCAGGAAGCATCTGATGCAGCGCAGCGCAAGCCGGTGGATTCCGAAGCCGAAGAGAAGGGAGGCGGACGCGATGCGTAAAATCCCTTATCTCGCAAAAGAAGGGGTCAAGAACCTCTGGCACAACCGTACCATGACGTTTGCGTCCATCTGCGTTCTCGTAGCGTGCCTTTTGCTGACAGGCTTTGCGATGCTGTTTTCTCAGAATATCACCAACGCGATGCAGGAGCTTGAAGGCAGCAATCAGATTACCGTTTATCTCAAAGACGGACTCGTTTCGTTGGAATCGAAGCAGATCGGTGAAAAAATCGGGGCCCTCGAAAACGTCGCTTCGGTAGAATTCGTCGATAAAGACAAGGCGCTGGAGGATATGCTCAGCCGCCTCGGCGACGACGGAACGCTCTTCGAGGGGCTGACCGGCGAGGAAAATTTCCTCCCGGATTCCTATCGGGTTTCTTTCCGGGACCTTGCGCTGTATGATCAGACGGTAAAGGAAATCAGCGAAATCGAAGGCGTCGAAAGCTATACCGACTATTCGGAGGTTGCGGAAAAGCTGACGCGTCTCGACCGCCTTGTTTCCGTAGCGGGCTTCTGGATCGTCGTCGTTCTCGGGATTGTGTCGCTTTTTATCATTGCCAACACGATCCGGGTCACGATGTTCTCGCGCCGGCAGGAAATCAGCATCATGAAATCGGTTGGTGCAACGAACGGATTCATCCGTTTTCCGTTTATCATCGAAGGAATCTGCATCGGTATCATCGCCGGCGCAATTGCGAGCGCGGTTCTGTATTTCTCCTACTCGGCGATTATGGATTCCATTTCCGGTGTCGTTCCCTTTGTCCGTTTAATTCCGCTTGAGGAGGTCCTTTTGAAAGCCGTGATCAGTTTTATTGCGGCAGGGATCCTCTTCGGTACGATCGGCGGATCGATTTCAATCACCCGTTACCTCAAACGGGAAGGAGGTTCGATCATCATTGGCTAAGATTCTGAAAAAAGGCTTCGTTTCGATCCTTCTCTGCGTGCTGATGATACTCGGCAGCGTTCTGATGCCGCGGGTCGACTCTTTCGCCTATACGATCGAGGAGCTTGAAAGCCGCCGCGCTCAGATTGAGGCGGAAAAGGAAGAGCTCGACGAAAAGCTGGAAGCACTCAAAAACGATATCGAAAAGCAGCAGGAATACCTCGATACGCTCTACGAGCAGATCGGAGTCGTTCAGGGGAAAATCGATTCCATGAACCGCGAGATCCAGGCGTATAACGAGCAGATCAAAGTGCTCGACAAAAGCATCACGGAGAAAAAAGCCTCGATTTCGGATAAATTCGAGCTGCTGAAAAAACGCCTGCGCGCCATTTACGTCAAAGGCGAAGCCTCCACGCTGGAGATCATCCTG
>CACZON010000332.1 GCA_902782805.1 Oscillospiraceae bacterium | reverse complement strand
TAAGCGAAAAATCGATCGGTGGATCCGAAAAGTCTTTTTCAGGAGGAATCAAAATGATTGAAAACTTACAGAAAACATTCTTTGAAACGTCGCCCGCGGACGCGGCGCTGCTGATTTCCGAGCCGCAGCGGAAATACCTCTCCGGCTTCAATTCTTCCGACGGTTATCTTCTGATCACGAAGAACGCAGCGTATTACCTGCTCGATTTCCGTTATGCGGAGGCCGGAAGAAAAGCGGCTGCCGGGAAATACGAGGTACTGCCGCTTACTTCCGCGAAAAAAGACCTGAGCGCTCTGATCAAACGCGAAGGGATCAAAACCATCGCGCTCGAATATGCCGGCATCTCCCTGAAGACGGCGATGAATCTGCGCGATTCCTTCCGGGAAATCGGAACGGAAACGATCCTCGACGAAACGCTTGAGACCGAAGTCAAAAAGCTGCGGATGATCAAAACGCCGCAGGAAATCGAACGGATCGCGAAGGCGCAGGAGATCACGGACCGGGCCTTTACGGAGATCCTCAACTTCATCGGGCCCGGAAAAACCGAACGCGAGATCGCGGCGCTTCTTGAATATCAGATGCGTGTTTTCGGCGCAGACGGCCCTTCCTTTGAGACGATCGTCGTCTCCGGCGAGAACGGCTCTCAGTGCCACGGCGTCCCGACCGACCGCAAAATACGCGAGGGCGACCTCGTCACAATGGATTTCGGTGCGCTGTACGAGGGATATCACGCCGATATGACGCGCACCGTCGGCATCGGAAGCCTTTCGGACCGCCGGATCGCCGCTTACAATCTCGTTCTGGAAGCCCAGCAAAGGGCGATCGCGATGATCCGCGAGGGCGAGAACTGCTTTGAAGTCGATAAGGCTGCCCGCGATCTTCTGGAGGGCGTTTATCCCGGAGCTTTCGGCCACGGACTCGGCCACTGCGTCGGCGTGGAGATTCACGAAGATCCGCGCTTCTCGCCCACATGCCACGAAGCGCTCAGGGAACATATGGTCATCACCGTAGAGCCGGGCGTATACCTCGAGGGCGACTTCGGAATCCGCATCGAAGACCTGATCGTCGTCGAGAAAAATGGCTATCGGGACCTGACCGCTTCGAAAAAAGACCTGATTCTTCTCTAATTTCTTCGAAAACGTAAAATATGCTTGAAATTCGGGGAAGAATAAGGTAAAATAATTGTAATAAATTACTTGATAAACTATTTGATTTCGGAGGAAACACCATGGCAATGATATCAGCTGGCGAATTCAGAAACGGTTTGACCTTTGAGCTGGACGGAAGCCCGGTTCAGGTGATCGAATTTCAGCACGTAAAGCCCGGCAAGGGTGCCGCGTTCGTGCGCACGAAATACAAAAACGTCATCACCGGCGCCGTTACGGAAACGTCTTTCAACCCTTCGGCGAAATTCCCGGAGGCGTACGTTGAGCGCAAGGAGATGCAGTATCTCTACAACGACGAAGACCTCTACTATTTCATGGATATGGAAACCTACGAGCAGACGCCGATCAGCGCTACCGCTCTTTCGGATAACTTCAAGTTCGTAAAGGAAAACATGGTTTGCCGCATCCTTTCCTATCAGGGCAAGGTTTTCGGCGTTGAGCCGCCGAACTTCGTAGAGCTGCAGATCGTCGATACCGACCCCGGCTTTAAGGGCGATACCGCGACCAATGCCACCAAGCCCGCCACGCTGGAGACCGGCGCGCAGATCAAGGTGCCGCTCTTTATCGACAACGGCGAAACGATCCGCATCGATACGAGAACCGGCGAATACATGTCGCGCGCATAATTCTCTGATCTTGCCGGCCCGACCGGCAGAATAGGAAAGGTATATAGAATGAGCAATACGGAAAGAGCTGCGTATTTAAGAGGGCTAACCGAAGGGCTGGAGCTCGACGATACGAAAAAAGAAACGAAAGTGATCAAAGCGCTCGTGGATCTCGTTGAGGATCTTGCGATCTCCATCCAGGAGCTGGAAGAAGCGCATAACGACCTTGCCGATCAGGTGGATGAGATCGACGAGGATTTGGCTTCTGTCGAAGAAGATCTCTACGAGGACGACGATGAAGATCCCTGCGAAGGCTGCGAAGAGGAAAGCTGCGAGGACTGCGAATACTTTGATGAGGACGACTGCTATTACGAAGTAACGTGCCCGAGCTGCGGCGAAACGATCTGCCTCAACGAACAGATGATCGAAGACGGATCCATCGACTGCCCGAATTGCGGCGAAAAGCTGGAATTCGATCTTGACGACGTCGTCGAAGAAGACGAGGACAAAGAAGAACCCGAGGAATAACGAATCAACGCCCGGTGAAAAT
>CACZON010000331.1 GCA_902782805.1 Oscillospiraceae bacterium | reverse complement strand
TTCAAAAAGAATGACGCAGGGGATCGAGCTGATTCCGAACTGTGCGGCGATCGCTTCGTTCTCATCTACGTCGATCGAAACGAATTTGACGCCCGGCTTTTCATCCGCGAGCTCCTCGAGAATCGGGCGCAGCATGCGGCAGGGGCTGCACCAGGTTGCGTAAAAATCAACGAGGACGGGTTTTTCCGATTTTAATACTTCGCTTTCGAACTGTGCGGTATTGATTTCCTGAATACTCATAAACTTACTCCTTTTTTCTGAATTTCCGGATCGACGCCGAAACGCCGCGTGTTTTTCTATAACTTACAATTAGATTGTATCAAATTAAATTGAACTTGTCAATTAGTCCTTTCCGTTCTATTATTCCTCTGCAGAGTCGGTTTATGTGAAGCGGTACAAACGGATCCGGCGTCTATTTTTCGGACGGCTTGTCCAAAGCTTCCTGCGGCTGGTCCCGCGTGAGATCGCGCAGCCATTTATAGCGGCGGTAGTGGATCAAGACCCAGGGGATTTTGCCGACTTCGTCGATGCAGGTACAGGCGAAAACGATCACGGCCGGCCAATGGAAGAGGAACGTTCCGAGCGCGGAAAGCGGGATCGCGAGGCCCCACATCGTTGCGGCGAGGGAATACAGATCGAAGGCGGTATCGCCCCCGGAGGCAAAGATCCCGTTGATGATGACGGTATTGACGCAGCGCCCGATCATGTAGACGGCCGTTACGATCATAAAAGCGGTAAAATAATCCGCGGCATTTCTGTTCAGGCGGATCAGGCCGCGTGTGGGGAAGATCGCGAGCAGTACGAGCGCCGTACAGAAGAGACCGTTCAGAAACGAGAGCAGCGCGAGCCGGTCGCCGTAGATTTTCGCCTTGGAGAGCGCGCCGCGTCCGAGCTCATAGCCGATCAGGATCCCGCCTGCGCTGGCGATGCCGTTGCAGAGGCAGCAGCTCAGATCGCGGACGACTGCGGCTACGGAATTCGCCGCAGCGGCGTCGGCGCTGAGATGACCGACAAAGGCGGTATAGGAGGTAAAGCCGACGCCCCAGAGCAGCCCCGCGCCGAGCAGAGGCAGAGCGCAGCGGCAGAAATCGCCCCAAAGGCCGGGAAAACGGCGGAACAGAGAGGAGAGCCGCGGGCGGATAAAGCCCTTTTGCGCCGTAGAAGCGATCGCCCAGAGGAGCTCGGCGATCCGCGCGATCAGCGTTGCCGCCGCGGCACCGCGCGCACCGAGTGTGGGGAAGGGGCCGAGGCCGAAAATCAGGCAGGCGTTGAGCACGATATTGAGGACGACCGCGCCGGAGCTGATCCAGGCGCTGCGCGAGGCGTGTTCGCTGATGCGCATGATCGCAAGGTAGCATTGTGAAACGCCGGTGATCAGGTAGGAAAAGGCGGCGATGCGCAGATAATCCGCGCCGATCGAGATCAGCGCCGCCTCGTCTGTAAAGAGGAACATCAGCGCTTCCGGGAAGAAGAGGCAGCCCGCCGCGCAGAGCGCCGAGCAGATCCCGCAAATGCGGAGCATCAGCGCAAACAGGTCGCCGACCGTCCTGCGGTCGCCTTTCCCGAAATACTGCGCGCCGAGGATCGCGCCTGCGCCGACGATCGAGGAGACGACGACGTTCTGGACGAACTGGATCTGTGTTGCGAGCGAAACTGCGGCCATCGAATCCTGATCGAGCCGCCCGAGCATCAGGGCGTCCGCCGCGGCGACCGCCGCGAGCATCAAGCTCTGGAAAGCGATCGGCAGCGTCAGGCGGCGCAGATTGCGGTAAAATTCACGGTCGTGGGAAAGCAGCTTCATAAGACCGGATCAGCGGAACGCGCCGAAGAAATCGGAGAGCGGTTTTACAACCGACTCCAGCTCCCGGATCGCGGCGTTGAGCGTTTCAAAATCGATCGATTGGAGCTTTTCGCCGGTTTCACGCAGCGTGTCGCTCAAAGCGGGGAAATCGATCGAGCTGATTTTTTCGATCGATTCGGTGAGCGCCTGGGTATTGTCGGAAAGAAGCTGGTTCGCGTTGTTGACGAAGGAATTGACGTCAGCGAGGGCCTTTTTCGATTCCGTCATAAAGCTGTTGACCGAATCGATCGAGTTTTCCGCTTTGTTGACGATCCGAATGATTTTCGGCAGCGCGATCACGGCGGTCAGGAGCATCGCCGCAACGAGGAAAAGGCAGACGATCGTGATGATCCGCGAATGGCGCACTTCCTTTTTTTGATGCCGTAAGATTTCTTCCAGCAGTTCGATTTTATTCTCTTCCATGTTCCGATCTCCTTTTCAGATAGTTTTTCAAGGTATAGAGCCCGTCGAGCGGGACGCAGAATTTCTTGTTGTGATCGATTTCGATCGCGCGGATCGTTTCCTCCATACCGAACCACTCAACGGTTTCGACCTCTTCCTTTTGAAGGACCAGCTTCGATCGCTCGACCGGCTTTTCATAGACGAAGACGAAGGCGACCTCATTGTCGTGAAACGGCGCGCCGTGGAAGACTTCTTCGTATTC
>CACZON010000330.1 GCA_902782805.1 Oscillospiraceae bacterium | reverse complement strand
CCGATCACGTTGACGCCCTTTTCCTGTTCCTCGCGAACGACGGGTTCGGTGCGCTCCGGATATCCTTCGTTGTCGCCGCCGGAGATGAAGAGCACGTCGAAATCGCGGTTGACCTGTTCGGCGTCGTTGTAATAATCGGTATAATCCCAGTAACCGAACTGGTTGACGATCGGGAATCCGCCGGAGAATACGCCGAGGTTCGCGAAGAGGTCCTTATGCTCGTTGGCGATATAGAACGCCTGAGAGGAACCGAGCGAGAGGCCGGCCATCGCGCGGTGCTTGCGGTCGGCGATCGTGCGGTAGGCTTCGTCGATATGGGGGATGCAGTCTTCGCAGAGCTCCTTCGAGAAGTCGCCGGGCAGGAAGACGGGGTTTTCGCCCTCGAGGAACGCGTAGCCGCAGTTGCAGACGATGATCATTTCTTCGATCTTGCCTTCGGCGATCAGGTTATCGGCGATCATGTTGATATGGCCCTGCCATACCCAGCCCATTTCGTTCTCGCCGACGCCGTGCTGGATATAGAGCACGGGATAGCGCTTGTCGCTCTCGTCATAGCCGGCGGGGGTATAGACCCAGCAGAGCTTGGTGCGGCCCGTAACGGAGGATTTGTAATACTCCATGCGCACGTCGCCGTGGGGAACGTCCTTGAGCATCCAGAAGCCGTCTTCCTCGCCGGGGAGATCGAAGACGTTGATCGGGTAGAACCAGCCGTAGCCGACCGGCGCGTCCGGATTGACCATCAGGTTTCCGTCGACCCAGTATTTGTGATTATGGAAGCCGGGCTTGATGCCGGAGACCACGCAGCTCCACCAGCCGTCTTCACCCTTTTCCATCGCGACTTTTTCATCGCTGAAATAACCGCCGCAGCCGGCGACCTCGACCTTCTTCGCGTCGGGCGCGAAATAACGGAAGCGAACGTCTCCGTTGTCGAGAATTTTGATCGCGGGCTCCGCGTCTTCCAGCCAGATCTTTCCCGCAAAGGGATTTCCGGAGGGCTTCCCGTTCGGATCGAGCTTGAAATCCATCTTGAGATCCTTATCGGGCTTGTGGAAATAGAGGATGGAGGAAGCGGTTATTGCGTTTTTGTAATAATCCTGTACCAAATCGAATCATCCTTTCTTATTGATTGGAAAATGGGATTATTGCACACATTTTCTCGTTTCTATCATAGCTTTTTTAGACGGATTCGTCAATTTGCAAAAAGAACTAAAAAGGAAAATTTTTTTGTTGTATTTTTTCGGCAGATCAAAAAGAAAAGCCCCCTCAAAAAAGAGGGAGCTTTCGCTGTATCTAAAAACTCAGAGGCACATTTTGTAAATGTTGAGAACGTCCCGGGGGGTAAGGCGCTTAAAGCCGCTGATGAAGCCGCGCGCGCCGCAGGCCTTTTCGGCCATTTCTTCGAGGTGCTCTTCGCCGATGCCGAGCGCGGTGAGGTTGTCTTCGAGGCCGAGGGTCTCAAAGAGGAATTCCTCGGTTTTGGCGATCGCCCGGTTCGCGATCTCGAAGGGCGGAAGATCGGGGTCGACGCCCCAGATCTCGACGCCGAAGGTAACGTATCTCGAAACGGTCTGCTCATCGAGGCAATAGCGCAGCCAGCGCGGGGTGAGGATCGCGAGGCCGAGGCCGTGGGTGATATCGTAGAACGCGGAGAGCTGGTGCTCCATCGGATGGCAGCTCGGGCCGGATTTTCCGAAGCCGGCCATCATAAAGCCGTTCATCGCCCAGGAGGAGGCCCACATCAGGTTTTCGCGCGCTTCGTAGTTTTCCGGATCATTGAGGGCAATCGGCGCGTATTTGATCACCGTTTTGATCACCGTCTCCTGGATCTTGTCGAGCATCTCCATCGGAGGGGTCAGGGTGAACCAGTTTTCCCAGATATGCGAGAGGATGTCCGCCGAGCCGCACGCCGTCTGATAGCGGCCGACGGTGAAGGTCAGCTCCGGATTGAGGAAGGAGGCCTTCGGATAGAGGATCGGGCCGCGGACGCTGGCTTTGTCGTTCGTTTCGGGGTTGCTGATCACGCCGCCGGAGTTCATCTCGCTGCCCGTGGCCGCGATGGTCAGTACGTCGACGATCGGGAGCGCCTTTTCGGGGACGATATGCTTCGCGATGAAATCCCAGGGGTCGAAATCGACGCAGGCGCCCGCCGAGATGCACTTCGTCGCGTCGATCACGCTGCCGCCGCCGACGGCGAGCAGAACATCGATTCCTTCTTTTTTGCAGATCGCTACGGCTTCGCGGATATGGCCGATCTTCGGATTCGGCTCGACGCCGCCTTTTTCGAAGACTTCAACGCCCGCCTGCGCAAGCAGCGTAAGGATTCTGTCGTACAGTCCGGTTCGTTTGATGCTGCCGCCGCCGTAGACGAAAAGGCATTTTTTGCCGTAGCTCGCAACGGCCTCGCCGAGGCTTTGAAACTGATCCTCGCCGAAATAAACGGTAACGGGGTTGCTCCATCTGAAATTTGACATGATTCGGAACTCCTTTCAATTATGATCCCGACCCGGGGAACAACGGGTTCTTTCATTTTCAGTGTAAGCGATTTTCGCGCGGATTGCAAGCGTCCGGAGCGTTTCGGCGAAAATTTCCGGAGCGTTCGGAAAATTTCAAAAAAGTGCTTGACAAATGGTTCTACAAGGTATAAACTATAGATAGTCTACAAGAAGTAAATTTGCAGGCGGCGGGCACAAAAGCGCGAAACGGCCAATTGCGGCCCGCATCGAAACACATCAAACCCAAACGGAATCGTTAAGGAGGAATGAAATATGGGAGTTTATCAGATGGGTGTCGTAGAAGAACGCTTTGCCGATATCATCTGGAAAAGCGAGCCGATCGCCTCGGCAGAGCTTGCGAAGCTTGCCGAACAGGAGCTCGGCTGGAAAAAATCGACCACCTATACGGTCCTGCGCCGTCTATGCGACAAAGGAATCTTCCAGAACGTAAAGACGATCGTCACCTCGAAGATCTCGAAGGAAGATCTCTACAGCGCCCAAAGCGAAACCTTCGTTGAAGAAAGATTCGGCGGCTCGCTTCCGGCGTTTCTCAACGCGTTTACGATGCGCAAAAAACTCACTCCCGAGGAGGTTGCCGAGCTTCGGCGCATGGTAGACGCATACGAGGAGGAATAATATGGAGTCTGTATTTCTCAATCTTCTGAATATGAGCATTACGGCCGGATGGATTATCCTCGCGGTCGTTGCGCTTCGGTTCCTGCTCAAACGGGCGCCGAGAGCGCTTTTGATGATCCTTTGGGTGCTCGTCGGGGTACGGCTTCTGATCCCGGTTTCGATCGAAAGCGTCCTGAGCCTGATCCCCAGCGCGGAGACGGTTCCGCAGAGCGTTCTTACGGCAGAGGTCCCGAAGATCGACAGCGGCATCGGCGTTGTCAACGAGATCATCAATCCGATCCTGCCGCGCGGCGCTTCACCGGCTCTTCCGGGCTCGGCTGCTCCCGCCGTACCGCAGGGCGGCGCAAACGAAGCCGCTGCGCAGATTGTCGGCATGAGCGCAAATCCGCTTGCGGTGATTACGAAGATCGCCGCGGTCGTCTGGCTGCTCGGAATGGTTGCGCTGTTCTTCTATGCGGCGATGAGCTTTTTAAAGCTGAAAAGCCGCGTGGAGGAATCGATCCGCATCTCTGAAAACATCTATATCTGCGACCACGTCGATTCGCCCTTCGTTTTGGGGCTGATCCACCCGAAGATCTTCCTGCCCTCCGATCTTAGTCAGGAGGATTACACCTTTGCGATCGCCCACGAACGCGCGCATATCCGCCGCCGCGACCAGATCTTCAAGCCGCTCGGCTTTCTGCTGCTTGCGGTCTACTGGTTCAACCCGCTGATGTGGGTTGCGTATATCCTGTTCTGCCGCGATATCGAATTCGCCTGCGACGAACGCGTGCTCCTCGAGCTCGGAACCGAAGCAAAGAAATCGTATTCCCAGGCGCTGATCGACTGCAGCGTCCCGCGCAGGATGATTGCGGCCTGCCCGCTCGCGTTCGGCGAGGTGGACGTAAAGAACCGCGTGAAATCGGTCCTCAACTACAGAAAGCCGGCGTTCTGGATCATCCTCGTTACGATCCTCGCCTGCATCGGTGTGGGCGTATTCTTCCTGACGAATCCGGTCAAGAACGATTCGAACGATTTCGATCCTATGAAAAACGTACTGTTCGAAGCGGAAAAAGGCTACGTTGTCATGGGGGATGAGCTTCCCAAAGGATATACGCTCCGCGATACGAACGATCCCGATTATTATAAGGAAGCAAGAAAGCGTTTCGGAAAAGAAAAAGTCGCCGCCTATGAGATCCTGAAGGACGATCAAGTCGTCGTTTATATCAACAACCGTCCCGAAGGAGATATGAAAGAACGAAAAGAAGGCCTTGAAAAGCAGAAGGAACAAATTACGCCCGACGGTCCCGGACCGAAGGGGATCGAATTCCTTGACGAAGGCTCCTTCCCGGACGGAAGAGAATATCTCTTCTACGAATATCAGTACCGCGACGGAACCAGCGAATTTATGTATGTCATGGATTTCCAGGAAGGATCAAAATGTTCGGTCGAGCTTTCGACGCTCGACGATCGCGAAGAAGCGGAACGGTTCTTTAAGCTTCTGG
>CACZON010000329.1 GCA_902782805.1 Oscillospiraceae bacterium | reverse complement strand
GTTTTCACGCGCGGATCGTTTTTTCTCCGGTCCGAAGATAACCGGGTTCCCGTTTTCGCGCGCGGCAAGATCGACGTCTACGTTGCGCTCGAAGCGGAAGAGGACAGCGAGGCCGAGGTTCAGGTGAACCATCCGCTCGCGCTCGGCTATATCAACGCGCTCAAGGAGCTTGCGGAGCGCTACGAGCTTCGCAACGATATCACCGTCCCGATGCTTTCGCGCTTTCCCGATATCCTGACGGTCCGCAAAAAACCGGAGGATGAGGAAGCCGTCTGGGCGGCGGTAAAGGTAAAGCTCGACGAAGCGCTCGAAGGCTTCCTTGCGATGCGCGAACGCGAGGGCGCGCGGCTGCGCGACGATATCCTCTCGCGCTGCGAAACGATCCTCTCGCTCGTGGGCGAGATCGAAAAGCGCTCGCCCGAGACGGTGAACGAATACCGCCAGCGCCTCGAGAATAAAGTCCGCGAGCTTTTGCAGAGCACGAATATCGACGATCAGCGGATCCTCACGGAAACCGCGATCTTCGCCGATAAAATTGCCGTCGCCGAAGAAACGGTCCGCTTAAGGAGCCATATTTCCCAGCTCCATACGATGCTCGAGGGAAAAGAAGCGATCGGCAGAAAGCTCGATTTCCTCGTTCAGGAGATGAACCGCGAGGCCAACACGATCGGCTCGAAGGCGACCGATTCAAAAATCGCCTCTATGGTTGTCGACATCAAGGCGGAAATCGAAAAAATCAGAGAACAGATTCAGAACATCGAGTGAGGTATCTATGAAACTGATCAATATCGGATTCGGGAATATGGTTTCCGCGGGCAGGATCATCGCGATCGTCAGCCCGGAATCCGCCCCGATCAAACGCATTATTCAGGACGCCAGAGACAGAGGCACGCTGATCGACGCCACCTACGGCAGACGCACGCGCGCCGTGATTATTACCGACAGCGATCACGTGATCCTTTCGGCGATCCAGCCGGAAACGGTCGCGAACCGATTCGATGTGGACGATGACGACGATGAGGAAGAAATCGAAGAAGATGAATAAAGGCAGGCTTTACGTCTTTTCCGGTCCCTCCGGCGTCGGAAAGGATACCGTTCTTTCGCTGCTGCTTTCCCGCAGTGATCTTACAAAATCCGTTTCGGCTACGACGCGCGCCCCGCGCGAAGGCGAAACGGACGGCGTCGATTACTATTTCGTTACGAAAGAGCAATTCGAAACGCTGATCCGCGAGGGCGGAATGCTCGAATATACCGTTTACGCAGGCAATTACTACGGCACCCCGAAGGCGCCGGTCGAAGCCTGGCTTTCCGAGGGAAAAGACGTGATCCTCAAAATCGAGGTCGACGGCGGCGCCCAGATCAAAACGCTGATGCCGGAGTCGATCGGGATCTTCATCCTGCCTCCCTCGAAGGAGGAGCTCGAGCGACGGCTGCGCATGCGCGGGACCGACAGCGAAGAAGCTGTTCAAAAACGTCTCGCCGCGGCGCTCAACGAGCTTTCCTGCGCCGAACGGTACGATTACCGGGTCGTGAACGACGACCTTGACCTCTGCGTGGACGAGATCCTCGCAATCCTCAAAAAGAACAAGAAGAAATCAAGATAAGGAGCTGTAATCCATGGATTTGAAACCGACCAAAATTCCGAAAGTCTCCGGCGACCAGAGCCGCTATTCACTCGTCATCGCCGTTGCAAAGCACGCGAGAGAGATTTCCGAGGAAGCCGCGAAAAAAGAAGAGATTCTGGTTGAAAAGCCCGTTGATCTTGCGGTTCAGGATATGATCCTCCATCCCTACCGGATCCTCACGGAGGACGAGGTCCTCGCGGAAAAAGCGCTCGCGGCGGAAGAAGCCGAACAGACGCAGGAACCGGAGAAAGAATGACGACTCTCTGCGCGCAGATCGCCCCGGAAAAAACGCTCTATTCGTTCGATCGGGCGTTTGATTACGAGGTTCCGCCGCATCTCAGGGCAGCCGCCGTGCCCGGCGTACGCGTGATGATCCCCTTCGGGCGGTCGAACGCGCCGCGCGTCGGGATGATCCTTTCTCTTTGTGAGCAGGAACCCCCGCAGGAGCTCAAGGCGATCCGTTCGGTGATCGATCCCGCGCCGATCCTCTCCGGCGAGCTTCTTTCCCTGGCGCTCTGGATGCACGAGCGGTATTTCTGCACGATCTACGACGCGATCAGAACGATGCTTCCCGCCGGAATGCGCTATCAGATGAAAGAGCGCTGCTACGCGGGGAACCATCCGCCTAAGGAACCGCTTTGGCAGGCGGTATACGAGGAGCTTTCAAAAAAGCCGCGCGAAAAAAACGATCTGCTCGCGCGCTTTTCGCTGACTACCGATCAGCTTTCGCAGATGGCGCAGCAGGGCGTTTTAGAGATCCGCTCGGAGCCGATCCGCGCCGTCGGCGACGCGATCCGCAAAAAGGTCCGTCCGCTGCCGTTTGAGGGAAAGCTGACGGAGAAGCAGGAGCTTGCCTACGCGTGCCTCTGCGATCTCGGTCCGGTCCCTCTGCGCGAGGCGATCTATTATTCCGGCGTGAGCGAAGGCGTATTCGAGCTTTTGTGCCGCAAGGGCGCCGCGGAATTCTTCGAGGAAGAAGTCTACCGCAATCCGTATAAGGAGATCGACCGCTTCGGTGAGGTCGAAGCGCCGGTGCTCTCGGAGGAACAGCAGTCCGTTTACGACGGCCTCTCAAAAAGTCTGGATTCGGGGGAGTACTCCGCCGCGCTGCTTTACGGCGTGACCGGAAGCGGAAAGACCTCCGTTTATTTAAAGCTGATCGACCGCGCGCTCTCTATGGGGCGCGGGGTGATCGTCATGGTTCCGGAAATCTCCCTGACGCCTCAGACGGCGGCGATCTTCTACCGCCGCTACGGCGAGCGCGTCGCGGTTTTCCACAGCGCGCTTTCGCTCGGAGAGCGTCTCGATGAATTCAAGCGCGTCGCTTCGGGGAAAGCCGATATCGCGATCGGCACCCGTTCCGCCGTTTTTGCGCCGGTACAGAACCTCGGCCTGATCGTGATGGACGAGGAGCAGGAGGGAACCTACAAATCCGAAATGTCGCCGCGCTACCACGCCGACCAGGTGGCAAGGTTCCGCTGCGCCTACCATAAAGCGCTGTTTCTGATGTCGTCGGCAACGCCGAGCGTTGAGACGATGTATCTTGCGAAAAGCGGCGCCTGCGCGCTGTGGCGTCTTGAGAACCGCTACGGCGAAGCGCAGATCCCGGAGACGACCGTGGTCGATATGAACGAAGAACGCCTTGCGGGCAACGCTTCGAACTACAGCCGCGCGCTCTATCGGGCGATCGCGGACCGTCTTGAGAAGAAAGAGCAGGCGATTCTGCTTTTGAACCGCCGCGGCTATAATACCTTTGCGGTCTGTACCGCCTGCAAAACGGTTGTGACCTGCCCGCGGTGCAGCATTTCTCTCAAATATCACAGCGCCAACCGCCGCCTGCTCTGCCATTACTGCGGCTATTCGGTTCCGTATACGGAAGTCTGCCCGACCTGCGGTGAGAAAAAGCTCAGCTACCGCGGCTTCGGGACGCAGCGCGCCGAAGAGGAGCTCCGGGAGCTTTTCCCGCAGGCGCGGATCCTTCGGGTCGATACCGATTCCGCGATGTCGCGCGCGCGGTTCGAAAACGATATGGAAGCCTTCCGCCGCGGCGAATACGATCTCCTCATAGGCACCCAGATGGTCGCGAAGGGGCTCGATTTCGAAAAGGTGACGCTGGTCGGCGTTCTTTCCGCCGATCAGTCGCTCTACGCGGAGGATTTCAAGAGCAACGAGCGCGCGTTCGATCTCTTTACCCAGGTGATCGGCCGCTCCGGGCGCGGTAAGTACGCGGGTGAAGCGATCCTGCAGACCTTTACGCCGGAAAATCCGGTGATCGCGCTTGCGAAGGCCCAGGATTACGACGCGTTTTATCAGACGGAGATCGAATACCGCCGCGCGATGCTTTATCCGCCGTATTCGGATTTCTGTGTGATTTCCTTTATCGGCGCTCATGAGAAAAACGTAAGCGCCTGCGCCGAAGCGTTTCTTCAAAAGCTCGGCGCGCTTGCGAAAAGCGAATACGCGAGTCTGCCGCTGCGCGTTCTGAGCCCGTCGGCGGCCTCGGTTTCGAAAATCAATTTTGAATATCGCTATCGCCTGCTTGTAAAATGCAGGAATTCAAAGCCTCTGCGCGAGATGATCCGCAGACTTTTGTTGGAATTCTTAAAAGACAGAGCCTATTCGGAGATCCGCATTGCGGCGGACGTCAATCCGGAGCTGGTTCTCTGAGGAGGAAACTATGGCAACGCGTACGATTGTGACCGAAGGAGACGACGTTCTGCTCAAAAAATGCAGAACCGTCGAAAAATTCAACAAACGTCTTTTCGAGCTGCTCGACGATATGGCCGATACGCTCTACGAATCGGAGGGCGTCGGCCTTGCGGCGCCGCAGGTCGGCGTACGCCGCCGCGTTGTCGTGATCGACGTCGGCGATGAAAACGGCCTGATCGAGCTTGTGAATCCCGAAATCACCGAGCGCAGCGAAGAAACCGTTACCGATATGGAAGGCTGCCTTTCGTTCCCCGGACAGTGGGGAATGGTAGAGCGGCCGGAGCGCGTACGCGC
>CACZON010000328.1 GCA_902782805.1 Oscillospiraceae bacterium | reverse complement strand
TTTGCCTTTGCCATTGAGTTATCCTCCTTTATTTACTGTCTCTTTTGAAGCCATTATTGATTGTATCATAAATCCTGAAAAAATCAAGACTTATTCATCTTTGTTCGCGCTTGGCGATCACTTTTTCGGAGATGCTCTTCGGGATCTCCGCGTAGGAATGCGGTTCCATCGTGTACTGCCCGCGGCCCTGCGTCTTTGAACGCAGATCGGTCGCGTAGCCGAACATTTCGGAAAGCGGAACGAGGCAGTTGATCTGCTGGGCTCCGGGGATGACTTCCATTCCCTGGATCGCGCCGCGGCGGGAATTCAAATCGCCGATGACGTCGCCCATATACTCGTCCGGAACGATCACTACCACCTTCATGATCGGCTCGAGCAGAACGGGATCCGCTTTGCGCATCGCGTCTTTGAACGCCATCGAACCGGCGATCTTGAAGGCCATCTCCGAGGAGTCGACCTCGTGGTACGAACCGTCGTACAGCGTAACCTTTACGTCTACGACGTTGTATCCGGCCAGAACGCCCGAAAGCATCGCGCCCTGGATACCCTGATCGACCGCGGGAATATATTCCTTGGGAATCGTGCCGCCAACTACTTCGTTTACGAACTCATAGCCCTTGCCGGGATTCGGCTCGATACGGATCTTGACGTGTCCGTACTGACCCTTGCCGCCGGACTGACGGGCATACCTGGTTTCCTGATCGGCTTCGCGGCGGATCGTCTCTTTATAGGCGACCTGCGGCTTGCCGACGTTTGCCTCCACCTTGAACTCGCGCAGAAGGCGATCGACGATGATCTCCAGATGGAGCTCGCCCATGCCGGCGATGATCGTCTGGCCCGTTTCCTCATCGGTATAGGCCTTGAAGGTGGGGTCCTCCTCCGCTAATTTCGCGAGCGCGAGGCCCATTTTTTCCTGACCGGCGCGCGTTCTCGGTTCGATCGCAACGCGGATAACCGGCTCCGGGAATACCATCGATTCGAGTACGATCGGATGGCGTTCGTCGCAGAGCGTGTTGCCCGTGGTCGTATTTTTCAGACCGACGGCCGCCGCGATATCGCCGGCGTAGACCATTTCGATATCCTGCCGGTGGTTCGCGTGCATCTGCAGAATTCTGCCGATACGCTCGCGGTTATCCTTGTTCGCGTTGTAGACGCTCGAACCCGACGCCAGCGTTCCGGAATAGACGCGGAAGAAGCAGAGCTTTCCGACGAAAGGATCCGTTGCGATCTTGAAGGCAAGCGCCGCGAACGGTTCGCTGTCGGAGGAAGGTCTCGTTTCCTCCTCCTCGGTTTTCGGATTGATTCCGCGGATTGCGGGAACGTCGGTCGGAGCGGGCATATAGTCGACGATCGCGTCGAGGAGCTTCTGTACGCCCTTGTTGCGGTAAGAGGTTCCGCAGGTAACGGGTACCATGCGGTTTTCCAGCGTCGCTTTGCGGATCACGCGCTTGATTTCCTGCGCGCTGATCTCCTCGCCGGAGAAGAATTTTTCCATCAGGTCGTCGTCGAGCTCCGCTACGCTCTCGATCAGGGCGCTGCGGTATTCCTCGGCCTGGGCCATCATATCCTCGGGGATCGGTTCTTCGCGTACGTCGTTGCCCATATCGTCGTAATAGACTTCGGCTACGAAATCGACGAGATCGATGATCCCGCGGAAAGTTTCTTCCTTCCCGATGGGGAGCTGGATCGGAACGGCGTTGCATTTGAGGCGCGATTTCATCATGTCGATGACGCGGTAGAAATCGGCGCCCATAATGTCCATCTTGTTGACGTACGCCATTCTCGGTACTTTGTATTCCTCCGCCTGACGCCAGACGGTTTCGGATTGAGGTTCAACGCCGCCTTTGGCACAGAATACGGTCACGGAACCGTCAAGGACGCGCAGCGAACGCTCCACTTCCACGGTAAAGTCCACGTGGCCGGGGGTATCGATGATGTTGATGCGGTAGCCCTTCCAGAAGCAGGTCGTCGCAGCGGAGGTAATCGTGATCCCGCGCTCCTTCTCCTGATCCATCCAGTCCATCGTCGCAGCACCGTCGTGCGTCTCGCCGATCTTGTGGTTGATTCCCGTGTAGTAGAGAATCCGTTCGGTCGTCGTTGTTTTACCGGCGTCGATGTGTGCCATGATGCCGATATTTCTTGTTAATTCCAGTGAAACCTGCCTCGGCATAGTTTCCTCCTTAAACGGTATAAAACGTAAAAATGCGGTTTTGCAGTGTAAAGCGAATTACCATCTGAAATGTGCAAACGCCTTGTTCGCTTCGGCCATACGGTGCATTTCGTCGCGGCGTTTCGCAGCGCCGCCGTTGCCGTTGATGGCGTCCAGGATTTCGTTTGCAAGTCTGTCCTTCATCGTGCGTTCGCTTCTCTGTCTTGCAAAGTTCGTGATCCAGCGCAGACCCAGGGTCTGTCTTCTGGCGGGACGAACCTCGATCGGCACCTGGTAGGTAGCGCCGCCGACTCGGCGTGCTTTGACCTCCAGCTGCGGCATGATGTTTTCCATCGCCTG
>CACZON010000327.1 GCA_902782805.1 Oscillospiraceae bacterium | reverse complement strand
GAATGTTGCCGAAGCGAATATTTTGGCGGATCCGGTATCGAATAAGTATTATATGTACGCGAACAAATTCCATATCGGCCTGACCCCCGCGGAGCGCAACGGCACCGGCGAAACCTTCTACGCACTCGTCAGCGAAGATCTGATCCATTGGAGCAACCCGGTCCTCGTTTTTGAACAGAACGATTTCTGGGCGAGCGAAGGCTATCAGGGCCCCGAGTGCTTCCTCTACGACGGAAAATATTACCTCTTTGCAGCCTTCTCGGCGCCGGGTAAATTCCGCAAGATCCAGGCGCTTGTCGCCGATTCCCCGCTGGGACCCTTCAAGCCCTGGGGCGAACCGCTTTCTCCCGCGGCGTGGCAGTGCATGGATCCGACCCTCTACATCGACAGCGACGGCGAGCCCTGGCTCGTGTTCGCGCATGACTGGACCCAGGTTTACGACGGCCAGATCGCCGCTGTAAAGCTCGCGAAGGACCTTTCGAAAGCGGCGGGCGATCCGATCGTTCTCTTCTACGGTTCCGAAGCGCCCTGGAGCGACGATATGATGTATACCGACGAAGGCGGCGGCGCCGTTCGCGGCCCGGCGGTTCATCGCATGAAGGACGGCGGACTTGTCATCCTCTATACGAACAATACGCCTTACGGCTATGCGGTCGGCATCGCGAAGAGCGAAACCGATCATATCTGGGGACCCTGGAAGCAGTTCGATAAGCCGATCTATACGCTCGACGGCGGCAACGCCATGCTCTTCAACCGCCTCAACGACGGCGTGCTGATGATGGTTCTCCATAACCGCGGCGTCGATTACGTCGGCCAGAAGGGCCCGGGCCCGAAGACCTGCATGTATGAGCTCGAGGAAGTCTATTACGGACTGCTCGAAGTCGTCAACGAGTTTACCGGCAACTGGTGGGGATCCACCGGCGGCCACGCGATCCCGTATCGCGCGCGTGTTCCTGTTACCGCAGAACCGCGTTATACGAAGCTCGCCGATTATTCCGGCCCCTTCGGCAGAAGACGCGTCAACTGGGCGATGGCTCCGGAAACGAAGTTCAAGAAGGGCAAGATCTCGACCCGCGACTGATTTTCCGCTTACAAACAAAAAAGCACTGCTTCGGCAGTGCTTTTTTTCTTGATTTTTCGGCGGCTCTGCGCGAATCGAAGCGGGGCAGGGGAACGGTTCAGGTGCTGTGTAAGCGAAACGGTCAAACGAGCTTCGCCGCAAGCTCGAGCATCTGCGAAAGCAGCGTACGGTGTTCTTCGAGCACGTTGTACGCGCCGTCTTCGGAAAGTACGCCGCGCCGCAGGTCTTTCGGGAGCAGGCCTTTTTCATCGGCGGCAAAATCGCGCTTCCATTCTTTGCCCGCGAGATAGGCCGCGAGCTCGTCGCAGAGCGGTTCGGCGTTTTCGTAGGCCTCGAGCGCTTTTGAAAGCGCGTCGTTCGCCGCGCCGATCCGGTCCATCAGATTTTCGTAGTAATTGATGCGTTCGATGCGTTTCATTCGGCTGCCTCCGTTTTCGTCAATTTTCGTAAAAGAAAAGCCGAAGCGTTCCCTTCGGCTTTTCTGAGGATCAAAGGAATCGTTTATTCGTCTTCTTCCAATACCACTTCGTCAACGTCGCCGTCTACGAGCATTCCTTCGGTATTGATGCTGTCGCGTTTCGCGCAGAAAGCGCAGAGACGTTCGCGGCCGGCGGCGATCGCTTCTTCAACGGAACCGGTGGTCACCGTGTCGCTGTTGTTGAGCGCCTGGCAATCAACGCTGGTGTGGTAAACGTGACCGAACGGAGTCCAGTAAACGTTGCCGCTGATCTGGGCAACGGCGGCGTCTTTTTCTTCCGCCGAAATCGGATTCCAATTGTAGCCGCAGAGTCCGCCGATCAGCAGGGCGATGATCGCAACGACAACCGCGATCGTCTTCGTCTTTTTATCGGCTTTTTTATCCGCAAGCGCGAGGATGATGAACGGGATGAACGCAAAAGCGGCAACGATCAGGCCGAGGTTGTTCCAAAGCCAGAATTTGAGCTTGTTTTTCTTCGAGGCGGGGTCGATGCGGTTCGCTTTCTTCCAGAGCTGCGCCGCAACGATCACGCAGATCAGGTCGAGAACGAGCAGGATGACGACCGCGACGATCGTGCTCATGAAAGTGATTTTGATCGTTTGTACGTAGACGAGGATCGCAAGGATCTCAAACGCGATCGCGAGGACCCAGAGGATCACGGCGCCGATGCGCAGCGGCGTTGCGTTGCCGACGGGAGCGGCTTCCTTTACGACCTTCGCAGGTTTCGCGGAGCCTTCTTTTACTTCTTTTCCGGTGCTCGCGGAAACGATGGTTTTTTTCTTCGGTTCAGCCATATTTTTATTCCCCTTTTTCAAAAAATAATGGATAAATCTTTCCGGATTCTATTATAGGACCTTTTTCTTCACAATACAAGATATTTTTACCGGATTTTCAAGAAAATCTATATCTTGTGTTCGAATTGATTGACAATTTAACCGTTTTTCTTTATAATAATAACAAATTCAGAGTTTTGGGAGTGATTTCATGGATATTCAGGCGTTGATGAATTCGATGCTCAGCAGCGACAGCATCAAGAACCTCAGCAAGGTTTCCGGCACCACCCAGAAGGACGTTAAAAAAGTCCTCGGCAGCGCGCTGCCCGAACTTCTTACCGGCGCCGTCGGCCAGGCGAACGATACCGCTACGGCGGAAGGCTTCGTCGGCGCGCTTTCGGCGCACGCAAAGGACGACACAAAGGATATTACTTCCTTCTTCGATAAAGTCGATCTGGAAGACGGCGGCAAGATCCTCGGGCATCTGCTCGGAAACAAAGCGGAAGAAACCACCGAAAAAGCGGCGGCTTCGGCCGGCGTCGACAAAGCGAAAACCGGCTCGATCCTTTCGGCGGCGGCGCCGCTTCTGATGAGCCTTTTGGGCCAGCAGACGAGCGAGGAAACGGAGCAGAACAATTCCTCCGGAATCGCCGGACTGATGGGAAGCCTGCTCGGCAGCGTCGATCTCGGCGGCCTGCTCGGCGGACTCCTCGGCGGATCGGATCAGGAGGAGGAAACGACGACTTCGACCGGTAAGAAAAAGAAAAAGAAGAAGAAAAAGACCTCCGGCAAAAAAGACGAAGAGAGCGGCGGGATCCTTCATTCCATTTTGAGCCTCTTCAAATAAGAAACGCAGAAAAACGCCCCTGTTCTTGTGATAGGGGCGTTTTGCAACAGAGCGGCGTGGGAAACGAACGCAGAGAGAAAGGAGCGGCAGGATATGAAAAAAACACTCTATTGGGCGCTCCAGCTTACCTGGGGGCTGCCGCTGAACCTGATCGGCGCGGTCTCGGCGCTGCTGTTCGCGCGACGCCGGGCGTATTTCTTCCACGGCGCGCGCGTCGCGTTCTGGCAGAAAAAGGCGAGCATGGCGATCGGCGGCTTCATCTTCCTCGAAAAAGGGATGCATCCGCAGGAGGAAGCCCGCGTCCTTTATCACGAATACGGCCATACGCTGCAGTCGATCCTTTTAGGGCCGTTCTATCTTCCCGTGATCGCGCTGCCCTCGCTGATCTGGGCGGGCAGCCGCCGGTGCCGCATGTACCGCCTCAAACGCGGAAAATCCTACTATGAGTTTTATCCGGAGCGCTGGGCGGACCGGCTCGGTCTGCCGTATCGCGAGGTTTGAGAAGCAGTTTTCTGCTGCTTCTTTTTCTATGGGGAGAGAAAGGAGAGAGACGCCTTGGGCGAACCGATTTTTCAGAAGATCTACCGGATCGTCCGGAGCATCCCGGCGGGGAAGGTTGCTACCTACGGGCTCGTCGCCGAACGCGCCGGGCTGTTGCGCGGCGGCCGGACGGTCGGATTTGCGATGGCCGCCTGCCGCGATGAAACCGTTCCGTGCCATCGCGTAGTCGACCGCCTCGGGCGGACGAAGCCGGCCTTCGATACCTATGCGCCCGGTACCCAGCGCGCCATGCTCGAAGCGGAAGGCGTTTTCTTCCTGCCGAACGGACGGGTGGATCTTCAAAAATCGCTCTGGCGCGAAACCGGACCGGTATAGAGCGCGCCCTCGGCCGCTTTTCCGGCGCGAAAGGATTGTTTTTTGCCGGAAAATCCTTTAGAATGATTCCTGTCGGAACGGCAGTCGAAAATCTTGTTTTTTTATAGAATTTCGGAAGATATCAAAGGAAACGGAGGGTCAGACAATGCCCAGGCGGATCGATCTCAACCGCGGTTGGGAATTTACGGAGAATTATACCGAAGGCTTCCTTCGGGGCGAGGCGGCGGAGGATCTCGTAAAAGTGGAGCTGCCGCACACCTGCAGGGAGGTTCCCTTTCATTATTTCGACGAAAGCCTCTATCAGATGGTCTGCGGCTACCGCAAACGCATCCGGATCCCGGCCGAAGCGGCGGGAAAGCGGATTTTCCTTGAAATCGGCGCCGCGGGACACTACGCGGAGGTCTATGTAAACGGCGCGCGCCTTTCGCAGCACCGCTGCGGCTACACTTCGTTTTTAACCGAGCTGACGCCGGCCGTTACGGCGGGAGAGGAAGCGCTGATCGTTGTCCGCGTTGATTCGCGCGAAACGCTCGATCAGCCGCCGTTCGGCTACGTGATCGATTATATGACCTACGGCGGCCTTTACCGGGAGGTCTCGCTCCTCCTCTGCGAACAGAGCTATCTCTCGGACGTCTTCGTTCATCCGGCGATTCCCGAGGGCGAGGCGCTGCTCTCCGGCAGCGAACAGCGCGCGGAGATCGAACGGATCCGATTTATCGGCATTGCCGGCAGCTCCGTTACGCTCGACGGCCCCGTCTGCGGCGATTTCAACGGCTTTTCGCTGCGTCAGCTGGTCTATCCCTACGGCAGCGAGGAGAGCGGCTCGCTCTCTCAGGTTGAATTCGAACTTAAAAAGCTCCCGCCGAAAACCGCGGAAGAGGAGGTGCCGGGCAGGATCACCTTTGAGCTTTCCCTGCCGGTGCCGAACGCGCGGCTGTGGGATATCCATTCGCCGAACCTCTATACCGTTGAGACGCAGCTCTGCTTTATGGGCGAAGCGATCGACCGCGCGCGTACGGTGATCGGATTTCGGCGCGCGAAATTCGAGCCGGACGGCTTCTATCTCAACGGACGCAAGCTCAAGATCGTAGGCCTGAACCGCCATCAGAGCTATCCCTACGTCGGCTACGCGATGCCGCGCTCGCTGCAGCGGCTCGACGCCGATCTGCTCAAGAACGAGCTCGGCCTCAACGCGGTGCGCACCTCGCATTATCCGCAATCGCACCATTTTATCCGCCGGTGCGATGAAATCGGGCTGCTCGTCTTTACGGAGATCCCCGGCTGGCAGCATATCGGCGGGCCGGAATGGAAGGCGCAGGCGGTCGAAAACACCGGAGAGATGATCGTTCAGTACCGCAATCATCCGTCGATCATCCTTTGGGGCGTGCGCATCAACGAATCGGTCGACGACGATGAATTTTACGAAAAGACGAACGAAACCGCGCACCGGCTTGATCCGACGCGTCAGACGGGCGGCGTGCGCTACCATAAAAAGAGCCGTCTGCTGGAGGACGTCTATACCTACAACGATTTCGTCCACAGCGGAAGAAATCAGGGATGCGACCGGAAAAAGTCGGTGACGAGCGATCCTTCGAAGCCCTATCTGATCAGTGAATACAACGGCCATATGTACCCGACGAAGCTTTTTGACGACGAAGAACACCGCGCCGAGCACGCGCTGCGCCATGCGAACGTGCTCAATGCCGTGGCCGGGCAGAACGATATCGCCGGCAGCTTCGGATGGTGTATGTTCGATTACAATACCCACGCCGATTTCGGCAGCGGAGACCGCATCTGCTACCACGGCGTTATGGATATGTTCCGCAACCCGAAGCTCGCGGCGGACGTCTATTCCGTACTCTCCGACGAAACGCCGGTCCTTTCGGTCAGCTCTTCAATGGAGATCGGCGACCATCCTGCCGGAAACCGGGGAAGGATCTATCTTTTCACCAACGCCGACCGCGTAAAGATGTATAAAAACGACCGCTTGATCGCGGAGTATTCCCACGAAGCCTCTCCCTGGCGCTATCTCAGGAACGCACCGATCGAGGTGACCGATTTTATCGGCGACGCCGTTGCGAAGGAAGAACAATTCAAGCCGCGCCAGGCGAAGCTTATAAAGGACGTGCTCAACCACTATACGCGGTTCGGTATGAATAAAATGCCCATGTCGGTCCTTCTCAAGGCCGGTTATCTGATGACGCGCTACCGTATGTCCTTTGCGGACGCCTACGCGCTCTACGGAAAATACGTAGGCAACTGGGGCGGAGAGGCAACGGTCTACCGCTTTGAGGCCGTCAAAAACGGCGAGATCGTAAAAACGGTCCTGAAGGCGCCTGTAAAGGAAACGCACCTTACCGCGAAAGCCGATCATACGCAGCTTTCGGAAGATGCGACCTACGACGCCGCGCTCGTGCGCATTTCGATGAACGATCAGAACGGCAACGTTCTCCCGTTCTCCGATTCGAT
>CACZON010000326.1 GCA_902782805.1 Oscillospiraceae bacterium | reverse complement strand
GTCTCTTTCACGCTCTTTAAGAATTCTTCGTAATTCATCTTGTTCCTCCCTTTCCAAAGAAGCAGCCGTTGTTCTTTCCGGATCAGAATCTTCCGGTTCTATCATCAAGGGGTGATCCCCCGGTTTACGATTTCTTCTGTACTTCTCACAGACGCATCCGCTTTGTGTTACGCTTTTCAGGATTGCTTTTCTTCTGCGTGCTTTTCGATCGTTTCCAGGATCATCTTCTCCATTTCTTCCATGCAGTGCTGCTGTTCGAACCGCTGGGTATAGCCCTGATATTCAAGGCTGCACTGCGCTTTCTCCTGCGGATGTTCGATCCAATAATCGATTTTTTCCGAAAGCTCCGCCGGGTCGTTGTAACGGAAAAGATTCTTTTCGCTGAGCGCGAAATACTTGGTGGCGCTTCTGGGGGAATCGGCGATCACGGGAACAAGCCCGCAGGAGATCGCCTCAAGGCAGGCGATCGCTTCGATCTCGATCTCGGCGGGATGAACGTAGAGATCGGCGCAGTTGATCACACGAAGCATCTCGTCGCGCGAAAAGAAACGGAGATACGGCGCGTTGGTGAGCTTTTCGCCGGCTTTTTCGATCTCTTCGCGCAGCGGGCCTTCCCCGGCGAAAACGAGCTGGATCCGGCGCTCATGGCGCGAGAGCGCAGCCGCGTTGATCAGGACCTTATGCGATTTTTCCTTGCCGAAGCGCCCCGTAAAGAGGATGACGAAGCGTCCCTCCCATTCTTCCGGGCGCTGTGCCGGCATCTTTTTGAAACGGCTGTTGACGCCGTTGGAAATCACGTAGCCGTTCGTTTTCCCGACCTCCGCTTCGAAGACGTCGCGGATAAACTGGGTCGGATAATGAATCGCGTCGACGTACTGATACACGAGCCGGTACATCGCCTTATAAGTAAGCGTATTGACGAGCGTGCTGTTCATCAGACGCAGGTGACTCGTGATGTTTTCCGCCTGGCAGTGAAATCCCGCCGTCACCGGGATCCCGTGTTTCCGTCCGTAATCGAGCGCAGCTTTTCCGAGGAAAAACGGCGTCATGATATGGATCGCATCCGCGTCTCGGAGCGCGGAGGAGAGCACCGTATCGTCGGAAACGGCGATCGAAACGCCTACCTTTCGAACGTATTCGTTGAGCGGACCGACGTTGAGCTGCGGTACAACGAAAAATCCGGGCTCGCCGCGTCGGTACTCATCCGGACAGACGACGCGCACGTCGTGGCCGCGGCTTTTGAGATAGCGGATCAGGTTCATCGCGGCTACGGTCGTGCCGTTGTTTTCCTCTCCCAAAACGTCGCAGACGATCGCGATTTTCTTCGGAACATCCGTTTTCTCAACCGTGCCCGGCGCTTCATGCTCGGAAGGCCCGGCGGCGGACGGACGATAGAGCGCTTTCTCCGTTTGGATCATCTGCAGCGGAACGTCCCACGGCTCGGCCGGGATCACGTCCGATTTTTGCACTTCAAAAGCAACGGCCAGAATCTGAGCGTTTGTGCACAGCGGCAGATAGCGGTCGTAATAGCCTCCGCCCATCCCGAGCCGCGCGCCGGTTTCATCAAACGAGGTGCAGGGGCAAACGACCAGATCAAGCGCGGAAGGCTCGATGATCTCCCCCTTTTCCGGATCGGGTTCGGGAATCCCGAACGCGCCGCGCCGCCAGGCCGGGCTTTTCCGGTCGGAATCTCCGGGCAGAACGGCGATCATTTTTTCCCCGATACAGAGCGGATAGGCGAAGCGTTTTTTCTCGTGTTCGGGCGCTGAACGATTCATTTCTTCAAGCGCAGCGAGCGAAACCTCCCCGCGAACCGCCGAATAGAGCAGAACAGTCCGCGCGCGCCTGAAAGCTTCCAGCGCGCAGAGCTTTTCGCAGATGGTTTCTGAGCGTATCTTCCGTTCCTGAGCGGGAATCCCGTCGCGCGCCGCGATTTTCTCTTTGCGCAGCGCCGCGCGTGCCTCAAAAAGGGAGCCCTTCGTTTCGATCGTACCGCGCATCTTATCACCTCAACCGCTTTCTTTTCTCCTATTATACCAATGTTCTTTCACGTTTTCAACGCCGTTTGTGCAAAATTACCCTGGGCGGCGCCGGATTTCGTTTTATTCGACGATAAAGAATAAATTGACCTGATTTTTCAGAAATGCTATAATGATCAAAAGACATTTTCTCTGCATCCGCGTTTCTTTTTATTCTGTTTTTCACAGGTTCCATCAACAATGAGGAGGGTTCGTATGGTCAATCTGAAAGGCAATCCGTTCTTTCTCGACGACGCCGCGATCGACTGGGTCAACAAAACGCGCGACGCGATGACGACCGAGGAAAAGGCAGGTCAGCTCTTTTGCGTGCTGTTCAAGGAAGCCAAACCGGAGGAATTCGATTACGTCTACGGGATCCTGAAACCCGGCGGCTGCATGTACCGCGTCGTACCGGCGCAGCGCGCCGCTGCGGCTTCAAACGAGCTGCAGAAGCGCAGCAAGATCCCGCTCCTGATCGCCGCCAACCTTGAAAAAGGCGGCAACGGGATTATCTCGGAGGGAACGCTCGTCGGCGCGCCGATGGAAATTGCTGCGACGGACGACGTTTCAATGGTTGAAAAGATGGCGGAGGTCTGCGCGAAGGAAGCCGGCGCAGTCGGAGCGAACTGGGCGTTTGCTCCGATCATCGACATCGATACGAACTTCCGCAATCCGATTACGAATACCCGTACCTTCGGCTCCGATCCCGATCGCGTCAAAAAGATGGGCGCCGCTTACGTCCGCACGGTCCAGAAGCTCGGCTTCGCCGCGAGCATCAAGCATTTCCCCGGCGACGGCCAGGATGAGCGCGATCAGCACCTTGTCACCTCCATCAACAGCATGGACTGCGATACCTGGATGAAGACCTACGGCGCCGCTTACCGCGAAAGCATCGAGGCCGGTTCGCTGACCGTTATGGTCGGTCATATCATGCAGCCTGCCTGGACGAAAAAGCTCAATCCTTCGATCCTTGACGAAGACATCATGCCCGGGACGCTCTCTCCCGAGCTGCTCGGCGGTCTCCTGCGCGGGGAGCTCGGATTCAACGGCCTGATCTGCACCGACGCGACGACGATGGCCGGATTTACGCTCGCGAAGAGCCGCCGCGAGGCTGTCCCCGGATCGATCGCAGCCGGCTGCGATATGTTCCTCTTCGCGCGCAATCTCGAAGAAGATTACGGCTATATGCTCGACGGCATCCGCTCCGGCGTGATCACGCCCGAACGCCTCGACGAAGCCGTTACCCGCATCCTCGCGGTCAAGGCCGCTCTGGGGCTGCATAAAGGCGCCGCGGAAACCTCGCTCGAAACCGTCGATCAGGTCGTCGGCTGCAGTCAGTTCCATGATTGGGCGGAGGAATGTGCCGACAAAGCGATCACGCTCGTGAAAAATCAGCCCGGCGTTCTGCCGCTGACGCCGCAGAAATATAAGCGGATCCTTTTCTACACGATCGAAGCCGCCGGCGGCGAAGGCAACTATCAATCGATCCCGGCCGCGGCAAAGGTCCGCAGTCTGCTGGAAAAAGAAGGCTTCGAGATCGACGATTTCGTTCCCCAGCCCTACGGTGAAGGCTTTACCGTAAAATCCTCAGAGATCGCGGATCGTTACGACCTGATTCTCTATATCGCCAACCTCTCCACCAAGAGCAATCAGACCGTCGTGCGCATCGAATGGAAACAGCCGATGGGCGCCGATTGCGGCCATTATCTCAACGAGGTCCCCACCGTCTTCGTCTCGCTGGAAAACCCCTATCATCTGCTCGATTTCCCGCGCGTCAAAACCTATATCAACTGCTATTCCAACAACGATCACTGCATTCATCAGCTCGTTGAAAAGCTGACCGGCCGCAGCGAATTCAAGGGCAAGAGCCCGGTCGATGCGTTCTGCGGCAAGTGGGACGCGCATCTTTGATCTGCTATTGAAGGAGGAACGAAACATGAACAAACAATGGAACGGTCTGCTGTTCGATCTGGACGGCGTTCTGGTCGATACGGCAAAATATCATTTTCTCGCCTGGAAACAGCTCGCCGATCGCCTCGGCATCCCCTTTACCCTCAAAGACAACGAACGCCTTAAAGGCGTTTCGCGTATGGCGAGCTTCGAAATCATCCTCGAAATCGGCGGCCGCTCGATGACGCAGGAGGAAAAAGAAGCCTGCTGCGCCGAAAAGAACGCGATCTACGTGGAATATCTCAAAAAGCTGCGTGAAGACGAGCTCTTCCCCGGCGTGCGCGATTTTATGGAAGACGCGCGGAAAAAGGGCTATAAAACCGCGCTCGGCAGCGCAAGCAAAAACAGCATGATGATCCTTGAACGCCTCGGGATCACCGATCTTTTCGACGCGATCATCGACGGTACGAAGGTTTCCGCCGCGAAGCCCGATCCGGAGGTGTTCACCGCGGGCGCACGGGAGCTCGGACTTCGAAACGAAGAATGCATCGTCTTTGAAGACGCCGTCGCCGGCGTGGAGGCCGCTCACCGCGGCGGCATGGCCGCCGTTGGGATCGGGACGCGCGAGGCGCTGCCCAAAGCGGAAATCGTCATCCCCGGCCTAAATGGCTATCATATCGAGGATATCACACGTCTTCTCGCGGAAAGCGGGGTGTAACCGATGCCAACGGGTATTTTCGCGGATTGCGGCGCGATCTTTCTCGGCGGCCTGATCGGCTGGCTGATCGGCGGCCGCATCGGCGAGCGTACGCGGGGATTTTTAACGACGATTTTCGGCTTCTGCGCCGCTTCGATCGGCATCACCTCGATCATCCGCGTCAACGCGATGGCGCCGGTGATTCTGTCCGTTGTGCTCGGAAGCCTGATCGGCGATCTCTGCCATCTCGAAGAGAAGATCACTTCGCTCGCGGGCGCCGCGCTGCGGAAAATCGTAGGCGATAAGGAGACCGATCTCGAAGGACTGCTGACCGTGATTGTGCTCTTCTGCTTCAGCGGCTTCGGATTCTACGGCGTTCTGCTCTCGGCGATGAGCGGCGACAGTACGGTCCTCTTTTCCAAAGCCGTTCTCGATTGCTTTACCGCAATGGTTTTCGCGATCTCGCTCGGGGTTGCCGTGATGCTCGTCAGCATCCCGACGATCGTGATCATGCTCGCGCTCTTCGGTCTCGGCCTGCTCGCCGCGCCGCTGATCACGGAAACGATGCTGCGTGATTTTATGGCCTGCGGCGGGATTCTTACCTTCGTTACCGGGCTGCGCGTTGCAGGCGTCAAAAAAACGCCCGTCGCCAATATGATCCCCGCGCTGGCCCTCGTTCTGCCGTTTTCCTGGCTCTGGAGTCTTCTTCCTTTTTAGTAACGCAAGGTTCTTCTCATCTTGCAGTAAGCAAATTTGCCCGGCAGGAAGTGTAAAGAGTGGAGCAGGCTTTCAT
>CACZON010000325.1 GCA_902782805.1 Oscillospiraceae bacterium | reverse complement strand
CCGACGTAGCTGTCGCCCCAGACGTGGCGCAGAATATCCGTACGGTCGAGCGTAGCGCGCGGATTGGAGAAAAAGTATTCCATGATCTGGAATTCGACCTGTGTCAGTTCGATATCTTCCCCTGCGCGGGTCAGATTCCGGTTGCGGAGATTCAGGGAGAATTCACCGGAACGAAGCTCTTCCTTGAAATCGTTGGTCTCACGGATCGAAGAGAGCGCAACGCGGCGATAGATCGCGTCGACGCGCGCAACCAGTTCCGAGGGACTGAAGGGCTTGGTCACGTAATCGTCCGCGCCCATCATCAGGCCGCTGATCTTATCCATCTCCTGTGTTTTCGCCGTAAGCAGGATGATGCCGATGGAAGAATCCTTGCTCCGGATCTCCCGGCAGACCGCGAGGCCGTCCAGTTTTCCGGGCATCATGATATCGAGCACTGCCATATCAAACCGGCCGCCTTCGCGCTCGTAGATCTCCATCGCTTCATCGCCGCTTTCCGCTTCGAACGTTTCGTAGCCGGCGCGCTGAAGATTGATCACGACGAACTCCCGGATCGTTTTTTCGTCCTCTGCTACCAGAATCCTTTTCATGCTTTTCTCCTCTTTTCTTTATGAAATCAGCGAAAAATACTCTTTTAACGTCGGCAGATCCATCCCGAACGAGCTTTTGCCGAACAAAACGGCGTAGTACTTTCCGCCGTCGTTATACAGGATCTCGTATTTGTTATAGAGCGTTTCCAGCTCCGTACGGTCGGCGCAAACGATCTGATAGATCATCTCGCCGTGCTCGACCCCGTCCCATTCGTAAAGCGTCAGCATATTGTCGCCGACGTAAATACAGACCTTATCCTCCCAGCCGATCGGGAGAGAAACCGAATAGCCGTCGCGCCCTTTGATGATCTCGCGGGAAACGAGAAGCAGCTGCTCGTTTTCCGCGTCGAAGCGTTTCCAGGACACGACAATATCCAGCGGAGAAATCTCGTTGTTGTAGCCTTCGTAAGCGGAAGGCAGATAATACTGCGTCGGGATTTCCAAAAAGCCGTCTCCATTGACGTCTTTTGAAAAAAGGTACGCGGCGCTGCGTTCCGTTTCGTTGGGAAGCTCTTCCGAAAGCGCAGGGAACAGCGAAAGGCCTTCCTGCGCATTTTTGAAATAGAGAATCTGAGTCAGCGTCCGGCTGTTGACGGTCGCGCAGTCGAGCGCACAGGCCGTTTTGCCGCTGCAGACTTCGGCAACGGTCACAAGAGAATAGCGGATCACGGAAGGATCCAGCTCGATCTGAGAGAGGCAGCGTATCTTGCCTCCGAAAAGGTCGTACATTGAAGCCTGCGCCGGGGAAACGACCGAGAGCGTTTCTCCGTTTTCACCGCCGGACTCCGTTTTTGCAAGCGATATCAGGAGAAGCTCCGAAGAAGAATCGCCGGTAAAATCGCCTACGGCAAGCTCGTTGTAGGGAAGCTCCAGATCGATTTCCGCCATTTTTCCGTCGGAATAATCATAGATGCAGATATCGCTTTTCTGCCCGATCGGGCTGCCCCAACCGATCAGGATCTCGTCCACTCCGTCGCCGTCGAAATCAGAGAAAGAAACGCGGTCGACCAGCGAAAACGCTTTTTCTTTCTGAAAGACGACTTTCCATTTTTCTCCGTCTGTCTGGGTCAAAAAAGCGACGTTGACGTTTTCGCCGGTTTCCGGATTGTAGTAGAACGCGACAACGTCATTCTTGCGGCTCCCGGTAAAATCGCTGACCGTGATGATCGCCGAGCGATAGGCGCCCGATTCCGGGTAGCAGAGGTTCAATTCATCGCCGGCCACGGTTTTGAGCGCATTCTGGATTTCCTGCCGCGTACCGGTCGCTCCGGGCGGCGACATCAGATTGCCGGCGTCAAGAAACATCGCCGAGCATCCTGAAAACAGAAACGCAATAAGAAAAGTCAGAAGGAACAGCAGGCTCTTCCGTTTCATTTCGCTCACCCCTTTTTGTATATAATCATAGATATTATAGCATATTCTTTAGAAAAGGTACAGAGGAAACGTTCGATTTTCTGAATTTTCCGTACGGCCCGCCTTCTCCGCGCAAAACGCGCGGAGATAGAATTGCTCCGTACGGATTCTGCCGGCCGCCGTGATTTTCAAAACGGTATACAAAGCCGCCGTCAAATCTATAATTATACATGTTCCGCGTATATCTCACATTGATAAGTTCCTTATAAATCGTCCTGTGAACCCGATTTTTATTGTTATTCACATCTTTAAACAGTTTTGAATGATTCATAGAAATAATTCATTTTGATTTCGCAATTTACTGTTGTAAATTGGAAACGCATATGCTATAATGAACGAAATTATTATTTTTCTTAATGGATCTGCCTTTCAATAAAGATCCCAGAAGGAGGAAAAATCATGAAAAAAACATTTTGGAGCCGTATTAAGGAAGTCGGCCCCGGCGCGGTCGTTGCCGCGGCGTTTATCGGACCTGGCACGGTCACTTCCTGCTTTACGTCCGGTGCCAGCTACGGAACGACGCTCCTGTGGGCGATCCTGTTCTCCACGATCTCCGTAATCATTATGCAGACGATGTCGTCGCGTCTCGGCATCGTAACCCAGAAAGGTCTCGGCGAAGCGCTGCGCGCCAAATTTACGAGCAAAATTTCCCGGATCCTGCTTGCAATTCTCGTCATTTCCGCCATCTTCATCGGAAACGTCGCTTATGAAACCGGCAACGTCTCCGGCTCGATCCTCGGGATTCAGGCGATCTCCGCCTCGCTCGACAACAGCACCTGGAAGATCATTCTTGCGCTGATCCTCGGCATAGTCGCTTTCGTGCTTCTCTTCAGCGGCAGCTACAAATACATCGAAAAATTCCTGACCGGTCTCGTCGTCATCATGGGCCTCATCTTCCTCGTCTGCGCGTTCGCGGTCAAGCCCGACTGGGGTCAGGTCTTCAAAAATCTCTTCGTTCCCTCCGTACCGGAAGGCAACAACAGCTGGATGACCGTCGCCGCGCTGATGGGCACGACCGTCGTCCCCTACAACATTTATCTCCATGCTTCTTCTTCTGCAAAGAAATGGAACAAGCCCGAAGAAGACATCAAAACCTCAAATATCGATTCCGTTCTGGCAATCGGTCTCGGCGGTATTATTTCTCTGGCAATCATCATCTGCGCTTCCGTCCTGCAGGGGAACTTTGAGCTCTCCGGTGCAAACGGAAAAACTATGGCGCAGTCCCTTACCCCGCTGCTCGGCAACTGGGCGACCGTCATCTTCGGCATCGGCCTCTTTGCCGCCGGCTTTACTTCAGCGATCACCGCGCCGCTCTCCGCAGCGTTTGCGAGCTCCGGCATCCTCGGCTGGGGCGAGAACATGAAGAAGTTCCGCTTCAAGATCATCTGGATGATCGTTCTTGCGTTCGGAATCGTCGCTACCTGCACGCTCGGCGCTTCTCCTTCGGAGATCATTCTCTTCGCGCAGGCCGCCAACGCGTTCCTGCTTCCGATCACCGGCATTCTGCTGCTGATCGCCTGCAACGACAAGAAGATGCTCGGCAAATATAAAAACGGAATCGTCATCAATATTCTTGCGATTATCGTAATCGGCGTATTCCTGTTCATTGCGGCACGCAATATGACCGCGTTTATTTCCAGCGCGCAGAAACTCTTCTCGTAATCCATTCCGCTATTTTCTGAATTTCAGCGATCCGGCGCAGGCTGAAGTATCTTCGGCTTGCGCCTGTAGCTTTTCTATCGGGAGGTTTATTCGTTATGGCAAAAGTTGATTTAAACGCCGATCTCGGTGAAAGCTTCGGCGCCTATACGCTCGGCATGGACGCGGAAGTGCTACGTTATATTTCTTCCGCCAATATCGCCTGCGGCTTCCACGCGGGCGATCCGCTCGTCATGCAGAAGACCGTTGCGCTCGCGAAAAGCGCCTCCACGGCGATCGGCGCGCATCCCGGGTTTCCGGATCTGATGGGATTCGGCAGACGGAACATGACCATCACTGCGCAGGAGGCGAAAGCCTATATCAAATATCAGGTCGGCGCGCTCTGGGCGTTCGCAAAAGCCGAAGGGCTGAAGCTCCAGCACGTCAAGCCCCACGGCGCTTTCTACAATATGGCCGCGAAGGATGAAAAGCTCGCGGCTGCGATCTGCGAAGGAATCTTTGAAGTCGACCCCGAGCTTATCGTGCTCGGTCTTGCCGGCAGCGCGCATATCACCGCCGCCGAAAAGGTCGGCCTGCGCTGCGCGAGCGAAGTATTCGCAGACCGCGGCTATATGGACGACGGTACCCTCGTCCCGCGCAGCATGCCCGGCGCGATGATCCACGATAAAGACGAAGCGATCGAACGCACCGTCCGCATGGTCAAGCAGGGCTGCGTTGAGACAATCAGCGGCAAAATCATCCCCATCAAGGCTGATTCGATCTGTGTCCACGGCGACAATCCCGACGCCGTCGGATTTGTCAGGAATATCCGGGAAAAACTGATTGCCGAAGGCGTTGCGGTCGTACCGATCGCCGAAGTAATCCAAGCGTAAACGAAGCAGAGGAAGGAATCCGCATGCAGTATCCTTTTATCAAAATCGTCAGCGATACGGCGCTGGCCGTGGTATTCGGGAATGAGATCAGCCGCGAGATCATCACGCAGATCCGTGCTTTCGACGAAGCCTTCAACGAAGAACAGATCGACGGTATCTACGAAACCGTTCCCACCTACTGCGCGCTGACGATCCATTACGATCCCGGTCAGATCCTCTACGGAGAGCTCTGCGAAAAAATCCGCGCGCTGCTTGCGGTTGCGCATCACGCGGCGCGGATCAGCATCGTCGTAATGGAGATCCCCGTTCTCTACGGCGGAGAATACGGTCCGGATCTTCAGAAGGTCGCCGATCACAACGGCCTATCCCCCGAAGAAGTAATCCGGATCCATTCAAGCCGCGAATACTTGATCTATATGCTCGGTTTCACGCCCGGTTTTTCCTATATGGGCGGTATGGATAAAGCGATCGCCACCCCGCGCCTGAAAACGCCGCGCGTACTGATCCCGGCGGGCTCCGTCGGCATCGCCGGAGAGCAGACCGGTATTTATCCGATCGATTCCCCCGGCGGATGGAACCTGATCGGCCGCACGCCGGTCAAGCTCTACGATGCGAACCGCGATACGCCGATCCTGCTCGACGCCGGCATGCACGTAAAATTCATCCCGGTCGACGAAACGGAATATTTGCGCATCAAGGGACGCGTGGAAGCCGGCCGCTACCATTGTCATACCTACGTAAAGGGGGATGAATAAATGGGCATCATGATGCTTCAGAGCGGTCTGCTCACGACCATTCAGGACGCCGGACGCCGCGGCTATCAGCGCTACGGTATGGGTGTTTCCGGCGCGGTCGACGTTCACGCCTACATCTACGCGAACATCCTCGTCGGAAATCGTCAGAACGAAGCCGTGCTCGAAGTAACGCTCCTCGGGCCGAAGATCGAATTCACCTCCAATTCCGTGATCGCCATAACCGGCGGCGATCTTTCCCCCGCGATTGACGGAACGCCGATGCCGATGTACCGCGCGGTTCAGATACAGAAGGGCTCGATCCTCTCCTTCGGTCCGCCGAAAACCGGATGCCGCGCCTATATCGCTTTTGCCGGCGGCCTTGCGATCACCCCGATTATGGGCAGCCGTTCCACCTATATCAAAGCGAACCTCGGCGGCTACGAAGGCCGCAGACTTTTAGCCGGCGACGAAATTGCGTTCCGGCGCCCGGCCTCCTGCCCGGCAAACGTCGAATCAAGGATCATGGAGCCGGATCACTTCGGCGGAACGTATACCGTGCGCGTTTTGATGGGTCCCCAGGACGACAGCTTTACCGAAAAAGGCATTGAAACGTTTTTGAGCGAAACCTATACCGTTACGAACGAATTCGACCGGATGGGCTACCGACTGACCGGTCCGAAGATCGAACACGTAACGGACGGAAATATCATCACCGACGGGATCGCCTTCGGCGCCGTGCAGGTTCCGGACGGCGGCGAGCCGATCGTTATGCTCGCCGACCGCCAGACGACCGGCGGCTACGCGAAGATCGCCAGCATCATCAACGTCGATATGCCGATGATCGCGCAATGCAAAGCCGGCGATAAGATCCGCTTTCAGAAGACGGACATCGAAACGGCACAGAAAGCGTTCCGCGATCAGCGTGCCAAATACCGCGCGATGCGCGAGGCGTTCGACGCGCCGCAGCCCGCTTCGGAAAAACCGCCGGCTCCCGCCGCGCCGGCCCCGCAGCCGGCAGCCAAAGCTGCGGCTGTTTCCGGAACCGGGCCGCATCCCTACCGGATCGTGCTCGGCGGAAAAACGTACGACGTAACCGTTGAAGCGATAAAATAAGGAGCTTATTTATGGCAGATTTTGATATTACCCCTTACGTTCACATGAGCCCGAAAGAAGTGCGCGAACGCATCCGCGCGCAGGAAATCACCTTCCCGACCGCCGGCATGGCGGCGGGCTACGCCCAAGCAAACCTCGTGATCCTCCCGGGCGATTGGGCTGCGGATTTCGAAACGTTCTGCAGCCTCAATCCCTTCCCCTGCCCCGTTCTCGAAATTCTCCGCGGAACCCCGCTGACGAAAACGATGGCTGAGGGCGGAAATATCGTCACGGACATTCCCGAATACTTCATTTATAAAAACGGCGTTCTGACCGACCGCGTGCGCGACGCTTCCGCCTATTGGCAGGATGATTTCGTCGGCTTCCTGATCGGCTGCAGCTTTTCGTTTGAAGAGGCGCTGATGGCAAACGGGATCGAGGTGCGGCATATCGCGCAGGGACGCAACGTACCGATGTTCAAAACGAACGTACAAACGAAAAAAGCCGGCCCGTTCTTCGGACCGACAGTCTGCTCCATGCGCCCGATGACGCCGCAGAACGCGCAGCTTGCCTATGAAATCACGGCGAAGATGCCCAACGTTCACGGCGCGCCGCTGCAGATCGGGCAGCCGAAAGCAATCGGCGTTACCGATCTGCAAAAACCCGATTACGGAGACGCGGTCGACATCTACGAGGGCGAAGTCCCCGTTTTCTG
>CACZON010000324.1 GCA_902782805.1 Oscillospiraceae bacterium | reverse complement strand
TGGGCGTAAAACGTTCGGACGGACAGTTCGTGCTTGCAGGCAACATCATCGTCAAGCAGCGCGGAACGCATATTCATCCCGGCGAGAACGTCGGCCGCGGAAGCGACGATTCCCTCTTCGCCCTGATCGACGGCAAGGTCAAATTCGAACGCCTTGGCCGCGACCGCAAAAAGGTCAGCGTCTACAGCGCAGAGAACTAATTACGAACCGAAAAGCCCGGGTCCGCTCCCGGGCTTTTTTACTACGCAGGGTTCTTTTGTGAGAGGAGCGGGCTTATCTGCCCGGCAGGAAATGCTCAGATAGGAGCAATCTTTCTGCCCTCGGGAAACGAAACATAATGGGACGCGTTCGGCAGGTGCTGCTGTATTTTGCCGCCTGCGTTCGCAGATCCTTTTTTTGACCGAACACAGAAATCCTTTGCAACGATAAAAAACCGCGCGCTCTCCCTGAGGGCGCCTTTGGTGAGGTAACCATGTTTTTTGATACGGCACAGATCAAAATCAAAGCCGGAAACGGCGGGGCGGGGGCGGTGTCCTTCCGCCGCGAAAAATACGTCGCGTCCGGCGGACCGGACGGCGGCGACGGCGGCAGCGGAGGAAACGTTGTCTTCGTTGCCGACGATCATCTTTCAACGCTCGCCGATTTCCGGTATAAGCGCAAATACGCAGCACCGAGCGGCGAAGGCGGCCGCGGAAAGCGCTGCTCCGGCAAAAGCGCGGAGGATCTCGTGATCCGCGTACCGCGCGGCACGGTTGTCAAAGAGACCGAAACCGGCCGGATCATGGCGGATATCTCCGACGATACGCCGCAGATCCTGGCGCGCGGCGGGCGCGGCGGCTGGGGCAACGCGCATTTTGCAACGCCCGAACGCCAGACGCCCCGCTTCGCAAAGCCGGGCCTTCCGGGCGAGGAATTCGACGTAACGCTCGAGCTCAAGCTGCTCGCGGACGTCGGCCTCGTCGGCTTTCCGAACGTCGGTAAATCGACCCTGATCAGCGTAGTCAGCGACGCAAAGCCGAATATCGCAAACTATCATTTTACAACCCTTTCGCCGGTGCTCGGCGTTGTCCGCATGCGCGAGGGAAGCTCGTTCGTCATGGCGGATATCCCCGGCATTATCGAGGGCGCCTCGGGCGGGCTCGGGCTCGGGCATCAGTTTTTGAGGCATATCGAGCGCTGCCGGATGCTCGTCCACGTCGTTGACGTCTCCGGAAGCGAGGACCGCGATCCGAAGGAGGATTTCGAAATCATCCTCGAGGAGCTCGAAAAATTCAACCCGGAGCTCGCAAAGCGGCCGATGATCGTCGCGGGCAATAAATGCGATCTGACGAGCGACGAAGCGGTCGAGGATTTCCGGAAATTCGTTGAAGCGCGCGGCTACGCGTTCTTCCCGATCATGGCGGCGATCCGCTACGGCGTCGATCCGCTACTTTCGAAGATCGAAGAGATGCTTTCAAAGCTCCCGCCGATCGCGCGGTTCGAAGCTCAGGCGGTCGAAAAGCCGCAGGAGGATTCGATCGGCCGCCGCGAGGTAACGATCACGAACGAAGACGGCGTCTACGTTGTCGAGGGCGAGTGGCTGCTCGGCGTGATGCGGACGGTTTCCTTCGACGATTACGAATCGCTCCAGTATTTCGAGCGCGTTCTGACGAAATCCGGCGTGATCGATGCCCTGCGCGAGGCAGGCTGCGGCGAGGGCGACACCGTAAGCATCTACGACGTTGAATTTGACTTTATGGAGTAACGAATGGAAAAAAACGATTTCGTTTTGACGGCGGACGCACTGAATCTCGCGTTTCTGGGCGACTGCGTCTATGATTTATACGTGCGCGAGTCTCTGGTGAAACGCTATCCGGAGAAGCCCGCGCGGGAGATCCACCGCCTTGCGACGGAACTCGTCTGCGCAAAGGCGCAGGCGCAGGCCGCGGCTAAAATTTTCGATCTGCTCACCGAGGAGGAAAAGACGGTGTTTCTGCGCGCGCGCAACGCGCACCCCGGTCACCTTCCGAAGAACTCTGCGCCTGCCGAGTATCACGCGGCAACGGCGATCGAGGCCGTTGCCGGCTATCTCTGCCTGCGCGATGAAATGCAGCGCCTGCGCGCGCTTCTGAAAGCGGCGGGCGTTTCCCTTGAGGAAAGCGCCGAAGCGTAACGCCTGCGGCGCGGCGGAAGACCGGTTTCCGGTAAAAAAACAGAAAGAAGCTCTCTGAAAAAACTCAGGGAGCTTCTTTTTTTGGCCGGCGTTCGTTTATCGGCAGTCTTCGTTTTCTTTGCGGCTTTCGTATTCGCTGCGGGTGTTTTCGTACTTGTTTTCGCTGCGGTCCTCATTCTTGTTCCTGTTTTCGTTCCGGCGGTCGCAGCCGTTGCGTTTCTCTGCGTCCGTGCGGTTTTCGCTGCGGTATTTGTTTTCCAAAATACTCACCTCCTGCCGTTAGTATGCGCGGCAGATTTTTTGTTATGCATTTTCAAACGGAAAAAGGGGAGAGAAGGGATCGCCTCCTTTGCTACAATGGCAAAAAGGAGGTGATTTTTGATGAAGCTTGCAATCTGTATGGCGTTCGGCGCGGCAGGAAGCTTCCTCCTCGAGCTGTTCGGCGGCTGGGACGCTTCTCTGCTGACGCTGATTTTGCTGATGGGAACGGATTATCTCTCCGGGCTGATCCTGGCGGCGGTTTTCCGAAAAAGCCGTAAGAGCCCCAACGGAGCTTTGGAGAGCCGGGCGGGGTTTATCGGACTTTGCAAAAAGTGCATGATGCTCTTTTTCGTGCTGGTGGCAGCGCGGCTCGACCTGCTGCTCGGGAGCAGTTATCTGCGCTCGGCGGTGATCCTCGCGTTCTGCGCGAACGAGACGCTCTCACTGATCGAAAACGCCGGGCTGATGGGCTTGCCGATCCCAAAGGTAATCCGCAAAGCGGTTGATTTGCTGCTTCGCAGCGACGACGGATCCGAAGAATGATCCCGCGGTTTTCGCCCGGCCCGAAGTGAGCGGGCAGGTTTTCCGCAGACAAGACAAACACAGTTGAAAAGAAACAAGGTTATTACGGTATGCTTTCCGTCAAAGCGCCGTAGGCGAGGTAAAAGTATGGAACGAAAAAGTTTTGTATTCTATCGGAGCTTCTTTGAGGCCGGACGGCTTCTGGAACGGGAAAAACAGACAGAATTATGGGAAAGAGTGATTGAATACGCGCTGGAAGGAAAGATTTCGGAGCCTTGTTCACGCGAAGTGGAAGCGCTGTTTATTCTGATCCGTCCGCAGCTCGATGCGAACAACAGCCGCTACGAAGGCGCCGTTCGGGGAGGGAAAGCGAAACAAAGCGCTGCAAAGAACGGTCACCCTGAAGCAGAGGAAGCCATAGGCTTGGAGCAAACGGAAGCCATAGGCAGTATCAAAGAGGAAGCCATAGGCTTCGAAAAGAAAAAGCCTAATGAAAATGATAATGAGAATGAATATGAAAATGAAAATGAAAACGTCTCCTGCGCACGCGAGCGCGAGGAGGAATACGACGAAGAGGAGATTCCTTCTTTTCCTATGATTGAGGATTATTGCAAGAAGAAGGGGCTTACGCTCAATCCGAAATATTTCTACGAATACTACTACGCTTCGGGATGGCGGGATTCTACCGGGAAACCGGTGCGCAACTGGCGGCAGCTCCTGATCGCCTGGGCTCAGCGAGAAGCGCGGGATCCGCCGGAGCGGGACAGCGGATCCCGCTGCCGCAGCTATGATACAAACAAAAGCCGCCATTCTTCATATATAACAGAGACCGCCCAAAAGATTCTGGAGTCCTGGTGACCGGTTCGCGCCGCGTATTGCGCACCGCTTTACTTTCTCCCTTTTATCTGCTACACTTTTATCACGAAGGGTCCTTCTGTAAGGGGAGCGGGCCGAATTGCCCGGCATGGGGCTTCAAGGCGGTGAGCAGCCGGGGGCGCGAGCAAAAAAGATTCTTTTCTTCTCGCCGCCGATAACGCGAAGGTGAAGAAACGCGAAGGTAAAAAAGCGGGCATAAAGGCTGCTCCTTTCCATACAGCCGAGAACGCGAGCGAAAAAAACTTACTTAATTTTCACAGCCAATTACGCGAAAATGAAAAAACGCGAGCGAAAAGGCTTCTTTTCTTCTCGCCGCCGATAACGCGAAGGTGAAAAAACGCGAAGGTGAAAAACGCGAGCGAAAAGGCTTATTAACTTCTCACAGCCAATTACGCGAAAATGAAAAAACGCGAAGGTGAAGAAACGCGAAGACAAAAAGGGGGAAAGCATGAGAAATATCGGAATATTTGCCCACGTAGACGCGGGGAAGACGACGCTTTCCGAGCAGCTGCTCGTCCGCAGCGGAAAGCTGCGCGCGGCGGGCAGCGTCGATCGCGGAACGGCCTTTACGGACGATCTGCCGATCGAGCGCCGGCGCGGGATCTCGATCCGCGCCTCGTGCGTTGCGTTCCCGTGGAAAGGGGAGGAGATCCGCCTGATCGACACCCCCGGCCATACCGATTTTTCCGCCGAGATCGAGCGCTCCTTCTGGGCGCTGGACGCGGCGGTGCTGCTGATCGACGCCGCAAAGGGCGTGGAGCCCCAGACGCAGGCGCTCTTTTCCGCCCTGCGCGATCAGGGACTGCCGTTTCTCCTTTTTCTCAATAAGCTGGACCGCCCCGGCGCAGACTGCGAAAAGGTGATCGCTCAAATCGAAAAACGCCTGACCCGTGCTGTGCTGCCGCTCTGGGAGCGCGAAAAAGCGGCGGAAGTTGCCGCCTCGAGCGACGAAGCGCTGCTCGAGCGCTATCTCGAAGGTGAAGAGATCCCGGAATCCGTGCTTACGGAAAAGCTGGCTGTGCTCGTAAGATCGGGCGAGGTAACGCCCGTGCTGCGCGGCTCGGCGCTGCGCGGCGAAGGAGTCGACGAGCTGCTCGACGCGATCGTTGACCTTCTGCCCGGGCCGGAAAAAGGCGAAGCGCTCTGCGGTGTTGCGTTTTCCACCGCGCGCGACCCCAGAATGGGCCGCGGGCTCTGGGTGCGGCTCTTCGGCGGGCGTCTCGAGGCGCGCATGGCGCTCGAGATCGAAGCGGGAGAGGACCCCACGACCGGCGAAACGCGCAGAACACAGCGCAAGATTACTTCTCTGCGCTCGGCAAACGGCCGCGACGCAGACGCTCTTGAATCGGGCGACGTCGGGATCGTGTTCGGCCTCGGCGATCTGCCGATCGGCTACGTCTTCGGCGACGCGTCGCTTCTGCCGCGCAAGGTTTCGCCGGGACTGCTGCGCGAGCCGCTGATTACGGCCGGCGTCTTCCCGAATAAGCCGGAAGAGCTTGAAGCGCTGCGCCTTGCGTGCGCGGAGCTCTCCGCGGAGGATCCGCTGCTTTCGGCGCAGTATCTGCCCGAGCTTTCACAGGTTCAGATCCGCGTGATGGGAAAGGTGCAGCTTGAGATCCTCGAAGAAACCTTCCGCACCCGGTTCGG
>CACZON010000323.1 GCA_902782805.1 Oscillospiraceae bacterium | reverse complement strand
TTCCACCGTTTTCTCCTTTTTGTGTTTTTCGCACTGTGTTCCTGCGTTTTCCGCGCCGTCTCCCGGCCTTTCGGATTCGGCTTTGCGTTCTACTTTTATATTAGATTTTTCTTTTGAAAAAATCAAGACCGATTTCGTTTTGCCCCCTCTCTGCCGCTTTGGCGCGCAGCCGGAAAATGCCGGACGCTCCGAAAAGGCTCCTTTTTCACAAGAAAGGGAAAGCGTACAGGCAAAGAGAAAAAACCTCCTTCATAGAATTTTTCTGTGAAGGAGGTTTTCGTATGTTTGAATTTTTAAGCGCGATCTTTTCGAAGCTGCTCTTTTTCGTTCTGCATATCACCGGCGCGCATTCGTTCCCGCGGCCCTTAAAAGCCGCCGAGGAGCGCGAGGCGATCGCGCGGATGAAGGAGGGCGACGCCGCGGCGCGCGCGAAGCTGATCGAACACAATCTGCGGCTCGTGGCCCACGTGGTGAAAAAATACTACGCGGACGGGATCGAGCAGGACGATCTGATCTCGATCGGGACGATCGGGCTTATAAAGGCGGTCGATACCTTTGACGAGAAGAAGGGGATCCGGCTTTCGAGCTATGCGGCGCGCTGCATCGAAAACGAGATCCTGATGCATTTTCGCGCGCGGAAGAAGACTGCGCAGGATATCTCCTTAAACGAGGCGATCGATACCGACAAGGACGGAAACGTCCTTACCCTGCTCGATACGCTCGCCTGCGAGGAGGATCTCGCCGAGACGATCGAAGCGAAGCTCTCCTCGGACGCGCTGCGAAAAGTGATCGACCGGGTCCTCTCCCCGCGCGAGCGGACGATCATCCTCCTGCGCTACGGGCTTTACGGCGGCCGGCCGCTCGCCCAGCGCGAGGTTGCGCAGACGCTCGGGATCTCGCGCTCCTACGTCTCAAGGATCGAAAAACGCGCGATCGAAACGCTGCGCGAAGCGATGAACTCCGGCTGACCGGGCGGCGCTGCTCGCCGGAAACAGCAGAGTTCTAAAGGTCCACCTCATCCGTCATCTTCGATGACACCTGTCTCGCCTGCCGTGAAGGTCGGCGCTTCTGCCTTCGGCAGAGGTCTCCACCGGAGACCCGCGGTCTCAAGGGGAAGGCTTTAGCAGCCTGCTCCCCGAGGGCAGGAAGATTGCTCCTATCACAGCAGAATCTTTCCGGGCATAAAAGCCTGCTCCTTACACAAAAGAACCCTGCGTTACAAAAAGCCATCCTTCCGGGGGGAAGGATGGCTTTTTCGGTATCTGTGGGAAACCGGGTTTTTTATTCGCCCGCCGCTTCGGCGCTCTCGCCGTCCGTATCCGGTTCGGATTCGGGCTCCGGTTCCGGCTCGGGCTCGGGTTCGGGCTCGGGTTCGGGCTCAGGTTCTGGTTCCGATTCGGGTTCGGAGGAAGGTTCTTCGCTGGAGCTCGGCGGCTCGGAGGAAGGTTCTTCGCTGGAGCTCGGCGGTTCGGAGGACTCCGGCTTGGAGCTCGTCTCAGAGGAAGAGGATGGCTTCGAGCTGGTTTCCGAGGAGGAGGGATTCGAGCTCGATTCCGGCTTCGAAACCTCGCTCGATTCGGACGAGGTCGAGGATTCCTCGAGCAGCGCCGTCCCGCTCTTTGAGCCGGGTTCGATCTTCGAGGTATCCGTCTTTTTTCCGATCTTATAGAGCGGAGCGATCGCCGAATAGAAGGAATCGTCCAGCGCTTCGCTGCGGATCAGTTCGCCGTTCTTATAGAAATTGCGCCAGGCGATCGCCGTTGCGCCGGAAAGGCCCGCGCGGTCGCGCACGTACTGGCCGGGCTTTAAGGAAGCGTCCTCTTTGAATTCCGGCTTCGGGACCGGCTTGTAGCTCGTCTGCTCGGAGCCGAGCGTGATCTCGTCCCATTCGTCGGAGATATAGCCGTACATCTCCATATGAAGCTTGAGATCGTCGTCCATCGCGGAGCAGATGAAGATCGGATATTCCGTATTGTTGCGGACCTTCATATCGAGCGAGGGATAATCGACCGTTGCATCGAGGCCGATCTCGCAGTAAGTAGAGGGCTGCAGGTGATAATGGCGCTCCACGATCTCGAGCCCGGAATACAGCGCGCAGTGGTAGAGGATCGTAGCCGTCTGGCAGATGCCGCCGCCATATTCGTCGTAGGTAAGTCTTCCCTGGACCCAGGCGCCCGCCGGGAGCCATCCCTCGGAAGCGAGCGTGC
>CACZON010000322.1 GCA_902782805.1 Oscillospiraceae bacterium | reverse complement strand
GGAATCCAGCAGAATATGAAGGACCAGATCGGGCTCCGCCGCCCGCTCCGGCATTCTGAGGATCGTAGCGATCAGGAAAAGATAGGTAATCAGAATATAGAACACGAACAAGGCGAAACCGGAATAAATGATCGTATTGTAGGAATAGGGGTTATAGCGGATCTGCTCGTGCAGCGCCCAGAGCAGCGCCGCGATCGTAACGACGCAGAGCGCCGCCATCACGGAGCAGATCGCGACCGCGTTGCGCTCGGCGTCGCGGACGATCAAAAAAGCGATCACGGCCGCCGCGATCCCCGTTGGGATCAGCAGGCCGTAGAGCTTCGGTTTCTTGTCTCTCGTATCGATTTTCAAGCTTTCGTTCCCTCCGAAAGGTTCTTTTTCGGGTTCCTCTTTTTATTATAGCGAACCTCTCCCCGCTTCGCAACCGTTTTTGAACCGCTGCGCGCATTTCCGGGCCTTTTCGCCGCCGCGGGACCGGGCAAAAACGAAAGATCCCGCCGGGCTTTCGGCAGGATCTTCCATCGCGTCAATCGTTGTATCCGGTTTTTTCTTTAAGGTCGCCGAGGCTTTTTTCGTACTGCGCCCTCGAGATCGCGCCGCGGCGGAGAAATTCCCCCAAAAGTGCCTTCTGATGACGGAAAAGCTGATGATTTTTCTCTTCGTAGGAGAGGTTCTCCCAATCGTTTTCTTCTCGCGGGCGGCTTACGGAATAATAGGTCAGATCGCGCTCTTTACCGAGGTAGGTCAGTTCCTTTTCCGAAAAGCGGCTGAAGGTCATTCCGCATTTTTCCATCACGCGCCTCGAAGCCTCGTTGCCGGTAAAAAACGAAGCGTATACGGTTTCAAGGCCCCGCTCCCGGAAGCAGTATTCGAGGAAGCGCCGGACCGCTTCGGTCGCGTAGCCGCGCCCCCAGTAAGCGGAGCCGAGGCCGTAGCCGATTTCGCAGGCGCCGTCTTTTTCGTCGAAATAAAGGATGATCCCGATCAGGCGGCCCGTCTCTTTGAGGCGGATCGCGAAAAGATCCTCCCGGCCGGGATACTTCGAAAAATCGAATTGCTCCGGGGTTTCGGCATAGGCGCAGATGAACGTTTCCAGCACGCGCCGGTCGTGGGAGATATTCGTAAAAAAATCTTCTTTATCCGAGGCTTTGATCGCGTCGATGATCAGTCGTTCCGTTTCCATGGCTTTCCCCGCAGAAAGGCTCTAATCGGTCGAAGCGTTCTCTGCCGCCGGGATCGCTTCCTTTTTTGCGGCCCGGCGGAACACGAGCGGCCACGCAGCCGCGCTGAGCAAGAGACCGGCGAACACGTCGAGGATCGAATGCTGCTTGAGATGAACCGTTGAGGCGCAGATGAGCACTCCGAACAGCGCCATCGCGATTTTGAGGTTCATACTCCGGATCGAAGGCGTATAGAACGCCGCAAAAACGGCGGCGAGCGTACCGATCACGTGGATCGAAGGCCAGACGTTGGTGTTGCTGTCGATCCGATAGAGGTATGCGACGCATTTTGTCAGAAGATTGTCGTTCTCAAAGCTCAGCGGCCGCAGATTCTGGCAGGTCGGAAACAGGAAATAGATCAGGATCGTCACGCCGTAGGTCAGGATGATAAAGCGCATCATCCGCGTAAAGCCGTCCGCGTCCTGAAACAGCAGCCAGAGCAGCATCCCCGGAACGAAAACGTGCCAGAGCGCGTACGGAATGATATAAATCTCGTAAAACGGGATCAGATCGTCAAGCGCGGAGTAAACCGGATGGTATTCGCGCTTCCAGAGATCTGTCTCCAGGAATTTGAAGACGAGTACGAACACCGGCCAGAAGATCAGGTATTTCAGATGCTTAAATTCCGGCGTATTCAGCTTTCGGAACCGGAATTCTCTGTAATGGATCATTGTTGCCCTCTTTTCGCAATACCGTTTTTGATCAAAAATCACATCCTTTTCAGAATATCACATGATTTCCGCAGATGCAAGCGTCTTTGGAACTCTATATTGATTAGATTGAATATTTTTTGTCCGTACGTACCGAAAAGCATCCGAACCGATCTGCATCAAAAAAGCCGCGGGAAACCCGCGGCTTTTTCAGGACTTATGTTATTTTGCGGATTCAGGCTGCCCCCCTGCGCAGGATCAATCCGCCGCCTCGACGGAAAGGAGCTGTACGTAAGGCGCATAAACCGCGTAGGGCATATCTTCCCGCGCCGCGGGATACATCTCGGGACAGAACAGATCGTGGTCGTTCGCGATCAGCATATAGCCCCGGCTCTTGTTGAACCAGTCCCAGTTTTCTGCGTCTTCCAGATCGTCCCAGGTACAGTCGAATTCATACCATTTTCCGTCGATACAAATGATGTTCCAGGCGTGATCGAAGCTGGTGCAGCCCCGCACCTCAAGCCCGGCAAGGTTCATCAGGTATTTCGCCGTATCGGTATAATCGCGGCAGACGCCGATCCCCTGAAGGATCGGGTAATACAGGAACGGATGGCCTTTTCCGCCTTCGTCGATATAATCATTTTCGTTGATGTATTCGTAAGTGATCCTATCTTCGACCGCTTTTGCGAGGCGCACCTCTTTTTCGAGATCGGACATCTCCGCCGTGACCGTTTCGTTCAGAATTTCCTTCGCGCGGGTTTCAATCGCGAGGTATTCCTCGTAATCGTACACCAGCGCGCTTTTGAGGTCTTCGTTGTCTGCGATGGTCTCCCAGTCGCCGACACAGTAGCTGTCGATCGAAAACCGCCGGATCGTATGGTTTTCGCGAAGCGGCGCGACGCTCGTAATCAGCGTATCGATCAGCGTCAATTCCTCAAGCCGCGGCAGCTCGGCGAGCGCTTCAATGCTGCGGATCGGCTCCGAATAGAACGATACGCTTTTGAGGTTTTTGCAGTCCTTCAAAACGGAAATCGATTCGATCACGCCGTTGCTGAATTCGATCGTTTCAAGCTCCGGAAGATTCGCAAGCGGAGCAAGATCGGAAACACAGCTTTCCGCAATATGAATCTCACGAAGGTGGGGAAAATATTCGATTCCGTCCAGCGTTCCGAGCCTGAAATGCTCGGGAAAGACGTTCAGCACCGTGATTTTTTCGCAATCTTCGGCTGTCAGCTCATCCGAAAGCTTCAATCCGAGCGTGATTCGCGCCATCTCCGCAAGCCCCGCGTCCATTTCGCCGCCCGGCGATTTCGGATCGTGCTCCGGCTGCGGGCGCGGATACGAAGGAGACTCCGGCTCGATCGGGAGATACTTCCCGCTGCGCCAGTCCTCCGGCTCGTCGTTGTAGAGCATTTCAAACGAACCGTCGTCGAACAGCTCCACGGAAACCGTATCGTTATCTGACGAAAACGCAATGGGTTCTCCTTGCGTAAGATCGGAAAGCGAAACCGAAGCCACAAAGCAGACCGATCGGAACTTTGCATCCGGATTTTCCGAAAGTCTGAAATACAGCGTTTCATCCGAACGCGAAAGATTCGCTTCCCACAAGGCCTGGTAATTATCATTTTCGGGATCCGTTTCATTTTGGAAACGTCCGGTCGGAATCCATCCGTACAAATCCGGAGGCAGCGTTTCGGAGGATTCCTCGCTCCCGGAAGGCTCCGGCTCGCTCTGCGCTTCGGAAGCGGAAGAAGAGGACTCCTCTTCCCCGCTTTGCGCGGAAGAATCCGGCGCGCTGCTGCTCTGCTCCTGAGAGGATTCGCTCTGCGCCGGCGAAGATTCGCTCTGCGCCGAGCTTTCGGGAACCGTGCTGCCGGTTTCATTGCCGGACGCGCAGCCTCCGAGCATCAGAACGATCAGGATCCCTGCCAGCAGGATCCGCAGATCCTTTACGGTTTTTTTCATCTTAAAGTCTCCCTGTTTCCGTTTTGAAGGCTTATTGGGCTCTGCCTGAGCGCCGGAAATTTGTTTTCAAAAGAAAACGGGGCATTCTTACCGTTCGCAGAAGAGTTCGATCTCTTCTCCGAGCGGGCCGTTGCAAAACGCCATGCGGATCGGATATTCCGGAGTGGAAGCGATCACGGCGTCCCTCGGCCCCATAAAGACGTTGTACCCGGCGGCCTTGACTTTTTCAACGAGCTCGTCTACGTTGTCCGTCAGGAACGCGAGGTGGCCGTAGATCCCCTTTTCGTGCGCGCCTTCGCGGCCCGTAAAAATCTCCAGAATGCCGTTGCCGGTATCGATCATGAAGCCGCCCGCCCACTCGCGGCGAATGCTCATGCCGAGCGTGTCGAGATAGAAGCTCCGGACCCGCGCCTCGTCTTCTTTCGTGGCGCAGTACATTGCGATATGATGAATTCCTTTGATCATTTTTTTCCTCCTTGAATCGGATGATGCGACGGTTTCGCGGATTTCCCGTTTTCAATGTGGCGCCGCACTTCATGCAGAACTGCGCAGCCGCGGTTTTCTTAAAGGTAAGTCACCGTTTCGGAAAGCGGTTTGCGATTTGAATGATTCGGGAGCGGACCTGCGCCTTCGGCGGCATAGCCGAGATCCAAAATCATCAGGACGACCTCGTTTTCGGGAAGGCCGAGGATCTGCGCGGTTTTCTCCGGATCGAGGAAATTCAGCCAGCAGCTGTCAACGCCCTGGTCTGCGGCGGCCAGGATCAGATGCGTCGCAACGATCGTCGCATCCTCCGCGCCGGAATCATATTTCCCGCCGGGATAGGTGAATACGTTCTCCCGGTTGTAGGCGACGACGAGGACCGTCGGCGCGCCGTAGCGGCAGGGAGTTACGGAATCGATTTTTTTCAGCAGCTCCTGGGAACGGATGACGTAGATATGCTGCTCCTGCAGGTTCTTCGCCGTCGGCGCGAGGCGGCCGGCCTCGAGGATCGCCGTCAGCTTTTCTTCTTCGACCTGGCGGTCGGAATACTTTTTGCAGGAATATCGGTTTTTGACGACTTCTTGAAATTCCATTGGGATCTCCTTTCCGTGTGGTTCGTGATAGATGCTTCCTTTTTTCGTTTTATTTCAAACGGTCCAAAAGCCGCTTTGAATCACTTTTTTATTTTCC
>CACZON010000321.1 GCA_902782805.1 Oscillospiraceae bacterium | reverse complement strand
TAAACTCAAATAACGTGCGAAATTCAATGATGCCGCTGTCTTCGGCAGCTAATGATGTTTCTTTGCTGACGCTTCGAAATGATGCAGATCGCTGCGCGATCCATGATGCGATGTTTGCCAATCACGTGCCGCAGGCACGCATCATTGCCGCAGGCAACATCATGTGCGAAGCACACATCATTTGCCGACAAGGCAAACATCATTCCAAAAAGCGCCTTTTGTCAGCAGACAAAAGACGCTTTTTGGATGGTGCCGGTGGCGGGGGTCGAACCCGCACCCTGTCTCCAGGACTGGATTTTGAGTCCAGCACGTCTGCCAATTCCATCACACCGGCGCAGATAACGATAAAATTATAGCCTAATTCCGGGAAAAAATCAAGCGCATTTTCGAAATTCCCGGAGGATCAAAAAGAGGAGCTTTACCTTTTTGTGTAAAGCTCCTTCCCTTTTCACTTGCCGCTTATCCTTTCAGATAGCGATCGAAGAAATCAAAGATCAGATTGTCGAATTCTTCACCGTTAAAATAACCGTGCTCCTGATTCGGAACCTTCACAAACTCTGCAAAATTGCCCGCCTTGCGGCTTCGCTCGCAGAATTCGAGATTGACGGTGTAGGAAATGCGGTTGTCGCCGTCGGAACACATCGCCAGCAGCGGCGCGATCTTCCGATCCGCATACGAAAGCGGACTCGCTTTGAGAAGCATTTCGTCCATCGCATCCGGTTTGCCGCCGTACATGATCTCAAAACGCTTCGGGTAAACGTCGTCAACCTCCATCCGCTCGCGGTGGAACGCCATAACGTCGAGCGCGCCGTACCAGGAAACCGCCGCCGCGATATCGCTCGAAACCTCTTCCCAGCCGCCTACGTTTTCGAAGCCCTCGATACCGCCGGAAACCGCCATGAGCCCCGCGAGCTGGCCGCCGCAGGATTCACCCCAGACGCCGATTTTCTCCGGATCGACGCCGAGCTTTTCGGCATTCGCGCGCAGATAGCGCACGGCGCACTTGCAATCCTGAATCTGCGAGGGGAACGGACGCACCTGGGAAATGCGGTAATCGATGCTCGCGATCAGGTATCCGCGCCGCAGAAGCGAAAGGAACCGCTTTTCCGGGCGGGATTTGCGCGTCAGGCGCTCTTCGGTAAAGCCTCCGCCGTGGATCCAGACGATTGCCGGACGCTTTTCCGCTTCGACCGCTTCGTCCCAGAGGCAGTCCATGCGCAGAACTCCGTCCTGCGTTTTCGAATAGATTACGCCGTCCAGAACGGTGATCCCTTCTTTGCCGAGATCGACCGTTTCGGGGAGATAAGGATTCTCAATATACGGGAGCGCTTCTTTGGTCATACGATAACCTCGCTTTTCTCTGTTTTTCTGATGTTATCGTATCATATTGTTCGTTCAAAATCAATATTCCGCGGTGATATACTGCTGAACCTCCGAATACAGTTCATCGTCCGTCGGCAGCCGCTCACCGTAAAGACAAATAACATATCCGTGATCTGCCCGCGCGGGGAACGTTTCGAGCGCCGCTTTCGATGCTCCCCGAGGGGAATTTCTCCGCGCCGCTTCGCTTTACGCAGAAAATCGAGCGCAAGATTGCGGCCGATCGCGTAGAGCCAGGTTTTGAAGCTCGAAGTCCCGGAAAAACGCGGTTTTTTGATCCCCAGGCGCACAAAGGCGTCCTGTGTGAGCTCTTCGGCCAGCGAAACGCTGCCGACGATCCCGGAAAGGTAGAGGATCAGACCGTCCTTATAGTCCCGTACGATTTCTATAAAACCGTTTTCGTCCCCTTGAAGGAAACGGCGGTAGCTACTTGCACCGTTATCCATCGGGTTCTCCTTCCCGAAAGGTTTTACCTTTCACTCTTTGGACGATGAAAACTTGAAATTCCTCACAATGATAAAAAGAAAAACCCAGGAGAAGCGTTTGTTCGTCTTCTCCCGGGCTTATCTTTGCAAAAAGGCGGATTAAAGATCGTTGCGGATCAGATCCTCGAAGGTTTCGCGGCGGATGATCACGCGCGGCTCGCCCTCGCGGACCATCACGGCCATCGGGCGCGGGATGCGGTTGTAGTTGCTCGCCATCGAATAGTTGTAGGCGCCGGTCGTCATCACGGCGAGGATATCGCCGACCTCAGGGCGCTGCATCGGGGCGTGCTCCTGGATCAGGTCGCCGCTTTCGCAGCATTTTCCGGCGACGGTCGCGGTATAGTTCTTCTTCTGCCCCGCCTTATTGGCAACGATGATGTCGTAATCCGACTGATAGAGCGCGTAGCGCGGATTGTCGCTCATGCCGCCGTCCACGGAGACGTAGGTGCGAATGTTTTCAATCGTCTTGACGCAGCCGACCGTATAGAGCGTAAGACCCGCGGGGCCGACGATCGCGCGGCCGGGCTCGATATAGATGCGCGGCATCGGGTAATCGAGGCTCGCCGCTTTTTCCTTCATCGTGGAGGATACTTCCTGCATGAAGACCTCAAAGGGAAGCTGGCCGTCGGAATCGAGGTACTTTACGCCGAAGCCGCCGCCGAGATTGAGCTCGGGAACGACGATCCCGGTATTCTGCCGGAATTCATCCATAAAGCCGATCATGACGCGCGCCGCGGCCTTGAACGGCTCGGTCGTGAAGATCTGGGAGCCGATATGGCAATGGAAACCCATCAGAACGAGGTTTTCGTATTTTGCCGTTTTTTCGGCGGCCTCCATCGCTTCGCCGTTTTCGAGCGCGAAGCCGAACTTCGAGTCGATCTGGCCGGTACGGATGAAATTATGGGTATGAGCGTCGATGCCGGGCTTGATGCGCAGGATGACCCTGACCTTCTCGTCGTTTTCCTTTGCGAGCGTTTCGATCGTATCGAGCTCGGTCATATTGTCGACCACGATTCGGCCGACGCCGTTTTTGATCGCGTATTCGATCTCCTCGGGCGTTTTGTTGTTGCCGTGGAAAAAGAGATTTGCGGGATCGAATCCTGCGGCAAGCGCGGTATAGATCTCTCCGGCGGAGACGACATCGGCGCCGAGGCCTTCGGAAGAGATGATGCGGTAGATTTCCTTGCAGGCAAAAGCCTTGCTCGCATAGAGCACCTGACCGTTTCCGTCGTAGTATTCATCGATGGAACGCTTGAAATCGCGGCAGGTGCGGCGGATCAGGCCTTCGTCGAAAACGTAAAGCGGCGTACCGAATTCTTTTGCAAGCTCAACGCAATCGGCGCCGCCGCAGGTAAGATGTCCGAGAGAATTGACTGCTAAGCTATCACTGACCATAAGTTAAAAACTCCTTTACTTCTGATTGATATTCGGAAAACGCGTAGCAGAGCGTTTCCTTTTTATGGCTGTCGCTTGAAAGAATGAAGCGGCCGCCCTGCTGTTCAATATACCGGCGCAGTTTATCCGAAGGATACGGAACGGTTTTATAGCCGCGCGCCATCGCGCCGGTGTTGATCTCGAAAACGCGGTTTCCTCTCCGGATGAGAGCGTCGACCGCACGGAAGGCAGGTTTTAAGTACCGGGGATCATCCTCGGAAAACAGCGCCTCCTTTTCGTTGAATATGGATATCAGATCGAAATGGCCGATATAATCCGCCCTGAGCTTCTGCGGGATCAACGCGACCGTTTCGAAATAGGCTTCGATCATTTGATAGAAATCGCCGCCGAAATACGTTTTCGCCGTTTCCTTCTGGATTTCGGGCGACCAATCGACTTCGACGAACGTTTCGCCGATTTTGAGATAATGGACGGAGGCGATCACGTAGTCGTAGCGGTCGGTCGGCTCGGCGGAATAAAGATCCTGCTCGATCCCGAGCAGCACGCGGATCCGATCGCGATATTTCTCCTTTAGTGCGCGGACCGTATGGATATATTCTTCGATTCGCTCTTTTTTCATGCAGTAGCTTTCGTCGAACCGGGTATAAGAATGATCGGAAAAACCGATCGTATCCATTCCGCGGCGGATCGCTTCGAGAACGATTTCCTCGGGCGTGTTTTTTCCGTCGGAAAACGTTGTATGGACGTGGAGATCAAAACTCATGTCATTTTCTCCTGTTTGATTTTATGATCGATCACATGGCGGGACTGCAGCTCGCGGTGGATATCCTCGAGGCTGATTCCCATTTCGACCATCAGCACCATTACGTGGTAAGCGAGATCGGCGATTTCGTAGATCGTATCCTTCCGGTCTTCGGCTTTGCCGGCGATGATGACTTCCGTAGATTCCTCGCCGACTTTTTTCAGGATCTTATCGAGCCCTTTTTCAAAGAGATAGGTCGTATAGGAGCCTTCCTTTTTCTCGGTTTTGCGGCCTTTGAGCAGCTCCATCAGACTTTCGAGCGAAAAATCGGAGCGCTCTTCGCTTTCGAACACGGGATTTTCAAAGCACGAGAAAGTTCCGAGATGGCAGGCAGGCCCGTCCGGCTCTACGGAAACGATCAGCGCGTCGAGATCGCAGTCGGCCGTGATCGAAACGATATGCTGCCAGTTGCCGCTCGTCTCGCCCTTGAGCCAAAGTTCCCGGCGGCTGCGGCTCCAGAAGCAGCACAGCTCCTTTTCGATGGAGATTTGAAGGCTTTCGCGGTTCATATACGCAAGGGTCAGAACGCGCTTCGATACGGAATCGACAATGATCGCGGGGATCAGCCCGTTCTGATCAAATTTCAAAGATTCAAGATTTTCCGTATGGATCATAAACAGCCTCCTTAAATTCTTGCGGGAATTCCGCTCGCGTGCATCGCCCGCT
>CACZON010000320.1 GCA_902782805.1 Oscillospiraceae bacterium | reverse complement strand
GGTTGTTGGCGGCGATCGTGTTTTTGCAAATCAGGTTTTCCGGAACGATGATGCTGTAATCGCTCCGCGAGCTGATGACCGCCGGGATCGGCAGCGTTTCGATCACGCGGCGGTACGCTTTGCTGAATTCGCCCGCGCCGGCGCCCGCGATCACGATCCCGTCCGAATGTTCCGCCGCAAACGAAAGCAGCGCCGGATCGGAATCCACGGTAAAATACAGGACCGAAACGGCGGGGAGCCTTTGAAGGCGCGATACGTCGAATTCGCTTTGGTAGGTGTGCTTTTTCTCCGGGGCCTCGTAGAGATAGACCTTTCCGTCGCGGATCACGCCGATCGCGCCCACCTCGCCCGCGGAGATCGCCGTTACGTGGTAGGTGCTCGTTTTCGTAACGGAGCGCGCCGTATAGATGCGGTCTGAAAAAACGACGAGCACGCCTTTTCCGATCGCCTCCTGCGAGGCGGCGACGCACGCCGCTTCGTAAAGATTCATCGGCCCGTCCGGGGACATCGAGGTTGCCGGCCGCATGGAGCCGGTCATCACGACGGGCTTTTTCGTTTTGACGGCGAGATTGAGGAAATAGGCCGTCTCCTCCATCGTATCCGTGCCGTGGGTGATAACGAAGCCCGCCGTATCCGGATCCTCGGCCAGGCGGTTGATCCGGTTCGCGAGCTCAATCCAGATGCGGTCGGTCATATCGTCGGAATTGATATTGCAGACCTGGATCGTCTCGATCGGCGCCACGTCCCGAAGCGCCGGGACCTCGGCGATCAGATCCTGTGCCGTCATTGAGCCGGACGCGTAGCCGACGGCTTTTCCGCGCTCGCCTACGCCGGCGATCGTTCCGCCGGTGGCGAGAATCACGATTTTTCCGCTCTTTGCGCGCGATGCGCCCACGGGCTGTTCCATATCCGATCCCTCCGCAAACGGTTCTGTCGCCTCCCGCGGCGGCAGGGCCTTTTCAACCGATTTCTATACAAGTGATTATACCAGAAGGAACTCAAGGGTTCAAGTCCCGTCTGTATATATACAAAAAAGCAACAAAGGCGACCCTAAAGGATCGCCTTCATTGCTTGGTGCGCAAGACGGGACGCGTCTGCTGCGCATCCGCCCTGCTTGCCGACCCAAAGGCTTCGCCTTTCGGTACCCGGCCGCGCACCTGCCCGCGGGAAAACGCCGCCCTGCGGCCTTTTCCTTACCGCGGTCAGCCCTCTTAGGGTTCAAGTCCCGTCTAAACCTATACAAAAAAACAGAGATGACCCGGTTGGATCATCTCTGTTTTTGGTGCGCAAGACGGGACTTGAACCCGTACGTCATAAACACACGCCCCTCAAACGTGCCTGTCTGCCAGTTCCAGCACTTGCGCAGGGGGTTCGACTTTCGTCAACGTTTGTAATTATAGCCCATCGGGCCGGTTTTGTCAATACCTAAATCTTCTTTTTTCCGGCCTCAAAGTTCAGGGATTCCGCAAGCTTTTCGACCGCTTCGCGGGTCGTCAGAAAGTTGAGAAGTTCGAGCAGCGCCGCGGCGGAAAGGCGCGAAGGCAAGCCGAGCTTTTTCTGGAGCAAGCGGCGTTTTTCCGCGCTGAGCTCCCCGCCGGAAAGGCCCCAGCGGTAAAGATCGAGCTTTGTGATCGGATCGGGATTTTCCGCTTTCCGGATCCCGGCGCCGGCCGCTCTGAGCGCTTTCTCGAGCAGCTCCGGATCGATCCCCTCCACTCCGAGCAGGCCTTCCTTCGAGGGCGTGCGCTTGCGGCGCTCCTTCCCGGGGATTTCGGGAATGTAGGCGTTCTTGATCCGATCGGGCGCAACGAAGCTTTTGATATGGTTGCGGATCAGGAATCCCGCGCTGTCGGAATCGGTGAGGATCAGGATCCCGCGCTCCTGCGCGAGCTTCCGGATCAGTTCCCGCTTTTCGGGATCGCGGAAGATCGCGAAGCCCTGCGTCGGGAGGATCAGCCCGTCGACCACCGCGGAAAGCCGGATCTGATCGTATTTTCCCTCAACGATGATCGCTTCTTCTACTTTAAGCATTGCCGCCTCCCGCACGCAGGCGGAAGAGCTTTGCGATCGCGGCTTCCAGCAGCCTGCGGTGGCGCTCCGCCGCCGTCGATTTTAAGAGGACGTCCGTTTCGCAGAGCAGCCGGAGACTTTCGCGCAGGGATTCCACCGACATCCTGCGGACCGCCCGGCGGGCGTTGTCGAGGACGAAATCGCGGCCCTTATACGGGAAAATCTCGCCGACGTACTTCGCGTCGTAACCGCTTGTGAGCGCCGCCTTAACACGGTAGAGATCCGTATAGGAGGCCGAGAGCGCCGAGAGGATCGAGATCGGCTTTTCGTTTTGATGATAGAGCTGATCGAGCAGCCCGTAGGCACGGTCGCTCTCGCCGGAGACGATCGCGCGCGCGAGGATGAACACCGTTGTCTCAAGATTCACGCTCGCGACCCGGTCGATCGTTTTGCGGGTGATCTCCCCGCCGGCCGAATAGGCGCAGAGCTTCTCGAGCTCGTTGAACAGAAGCTGCAGATCATTGCCGCAGCGCTCGATCAGGTAGCGCGCGTCTTCGCGGGAAAGCTCGCAGGAAAGGCGCGCGGCATAGGCGCAGAGGAGCTTTTCCGCCTCCTGCGGCGTTTTCCGGTCGAACGAAATTGCCGTTCCGTATTTTTTGAAGGTTTTGAGGAAAGCGGTCCACTTCGCCGTCTTTTTCAGCAGCTCCGGCTGCGGATAATGGAGGATCAGAACGGCGGTCGGGTTCGGATCGGCAAAATAGCGTTCGAATCTTCTGAGATCCTCCGCCGAAAGC
>CACZON010000319.1 GCA_902782805.1 Oscillospiraceae bacterium | reverse complement strand
TGATGAGGAGGACCCTGCGAAACAAAAAAGACCGCTGACAGCGCCGCTCTTCCTGCCGTGCACGCTGCTCGCTCCCTGCTCCGGAGAACCCTGCGAAAAGAAAAGAGCCGGAAAATCCGGCTCTTTTTTGTGCGTTTGTTTTTGCTCGGTTGTATCGATCGGAAGGATCGCGCAAGTATTTTCCGTTTTGCGGAAAACCGCGCAAAGCGGAAGCTTACTGCGCCGCCAAAACCTCGCCCGCGGTGATGCCGCCGCCGTTGAAGGCGTCGACTTCGAAGTAATACGGTACGCCGTCGTTGAAGCAGTGCAGCAGGAGCTCTTCCTTACCGTAAACGATCGTGGAATGATAGAGCTTATCGGGCGCAATACCCCAGCGGACATTGTAGCCGTCGGCGCCGGCGCTCTTCTGCCAGCAGAACTGAATCGTGCAGGGATCATCCTTGCAGCGGTCGGCCTTTACGCCCTGTGCCTTTTCGGGAGCAGCGTCGCCGCTGTGGCCGAATACGCGCAGGCCGATCATCGCGAAGTTGCCGTAGAACGGCATCTCGCAGGAGGTCAGCTTGAGGTAGCGGACCTGCTTGCCCTCTTCGAATACGAGGAAATCGTTCGAGAGGTTCGATTCCGCTTTGCTCTTGTCGCAAAGGACTTCCCAGTTTTCGCCGTCGCAGGAACCTTCGAGGATCCAGCGGTGATAAACCTTCTGCTCCTCAGGCGGGAGAACCGTGAAATGAATATTCGGGATGGAGAAGAGGTTCGAGAGATCGTGATCGCAGAAGTTGAGCTGAACCGCGCGCATATCTACGACTTTTTCGAGGTCCATTTCGATCCACTCGCCCGGGCGGCGGACGCCGGCGGCCCAGTGGGTGCGGCTCGTTTCATCGCAGATATACTCGGGCAGGCAGCCGTCCACGCTCGAGGAAGCCTTAACGGGCTTTTTGTAGGAGAGGAGCATCCAGCCGGTGAAGGTGCTCAGCGGATCGACCTTTCCTTCGGGCATGACGTGCGGATAATCGCCGAAATCCTGATCGCAGAACATGATCCCGTCTTTGTCGAAGCCGACCGGGAAGATGCCCATCTTGCGCGAAGAGAAGCTCGCCGCGCCGATCATCGTGGAAGCGTGCCACCAGTTACCGTATTTATCCTCGAAGGAGCTTCCGTGGCCTGCGCCGCAGTAGAAGCCGCCGTGCTTCGTGGAGAACGGGCTGTTCGGAGAGAAGGTGAAGGGTCCGAGCGGCTTGTCGGAAACGTAGTAACCGTCGCAGTATACGGGCAGCTCAGTGGCCGGGCAGGCATACTGGAGATAGTATTTTCCGTCGTGCTTATTCATATAGGGACCTTCGATCCAGGGCGCGTAGTAATCGAGGCCGGGGGCATCCTGTTCGCCGGCGCGGAGCATGCCGACCTTCGGATCGTTATTCCAGCCGTTGCGCTCGAAGCCGTGGTGATCCGGATCTCCCTCAAAGAGGATCTGCGTTTCGCCGATCGGCTCCATCGTTTCGGGGTTCATTTCGATGCCGTAGATCGGCTCTTTGTTGGAGCAGCCCCAATAGAGGTAAACGCGGCCGTCGTCGTCGCGGAACAGGCAGGGATCCCAGAAACCGAACGGTTCGGAAACGAATTCAAATTCACGGCTCATCGGATCCTTCGTACGGTAGAAGGAAGATTTTTCGCGGTCGGACGCGCACTGATAGAGCCAATCGCCAACCTGGCAGAAGTCTGCCGCAGCGCCGCGCATGACGTTGAGGCCCGCGCCGCTTTCATGCTCCCAATGGACGAGGTCGTCGGAATACCAGAAACCGTCGAACGAGCCGTTCAAATAATAACGGCCTTTGAAGAGGACGATCGTCGTATCACCGGTGCCCCGATGGGGAACGGGAACCATGCCGTAACCGAGACCGGGTCGGCGGCCGGAAAGATCGATGTTCGTCGGATAATTCATGTTGACGGGGTTGCAGATGTATTTTGCCATCTTCTTGATTCATCCTTTCGTTTTTTCAAATTTCAGTCCCGTTTTGTCGAAAAAACACAAAGCCGGAAAATCTGTTTATTATTATTTTATACTTTTTGTCTTCCCTTGTCAATCTATTTTCGTTTTTTTCAATATCTCACAAAACGTGCGGAACGCAGCTTGCCGCCCCGGAAAAAGCGTGCTATAATAAGTCTGTTTTTGAACGAACGACGCGAAAGGAGGCGGCAGCTTGGCCCGCAGAATTTCCAGAAACGCCCTGACCCAGGGGCCGATTCTCAAAAATCTGATTCTCTTTACGCTGCCGATCCTCGCGGGCAGCATCGTTACCCAGCTTTACAATCTGACCGACTCGATCATCGTCGGCAACTATATCGGCAAAGAGGCGCTCGCCGCCGTTTCCGCAACTTCGCCGACGACGAATATCATCAACCTCTTTTTGATCGGCCTCTCCGCCGGCTCAACGGTCGTAATCGGCCAGCGCGTCGGCGCAGGAGATCATAAGAAGCTCCAGGATGCGATCGATACGATCGCGATCCTGACGCTCTCGATCGGCGCGTTCATCACCGTATTCGGACTGATCATCTGCCGGCCGGTGCTGCGCCTGCTCGGAACTCCGGATAACATCTTTGAGGATTCCGCGGGATATATGACGGTGATCTTTATCGGAACTTTCGGCAATCTGATCTACAATATGGGTTCCGGCTGTCTGCGCGGGATGGGCGATTCCGTCTGGCCGTTCCATTTCCTTTGTCTCTGCTCGGTCTGCAATATTCTCCTCGATCTTCTGATGGTCGTCGTCTTCGGCTGGGGCGTTCTCGGCGCAGCGGTCGCAACGGCGATCTCCCAGCTGCTCTCCGGAATCGGCATCGTCCTGCGGATCAACCGCGGCGGCTACTACGGCGTGAAGCTCTCGCTTCGAGAGCTTCATTTCTCCGTTTTCGAAGCAAAAGAGATCGCGATCATCGGCATCCCCGCCGGGATCCAGCAGATCGGCAATACGCTCGCCGCGCTTTTCGTTCAATCCTACGTCAATACGTTCGGCTCCGATTTCATTGCCGCCAACAATATCGTAACGAGGATCGACAACCTTGCGAATATGCCCGTGATGGCGATGGGCACCGCCGTAGGCACGTTCGTTGCTCAGAACGTCGGTACCTATCAGTTTACGCGCATCCGCAAAGGCATCAATCAGAGCATCGCTTCGCTGCAGCTTGTCGGGATCGTTATGTGCGGGGCGCTGCTGATCGCGAGCGGCGCCGTCCCCTATCTCTTCAATTCCGATCCGAACGTCGTTGCGATCGCGAAAACCGGCATCTTTATCACCGCGTTCGTCAATCTTTTCCACGGGATCGACCGCGTCCTGGTCAACGCGATGCGCGGGATGGGAAAATCGATGGTGCCGATGGTGACCGCGCAGCTCGGCGCGCTCTCGCGCGTTCCGGTCGCCTATTTTCTCGCGGTTGTTCCGAACCATCAAAACGGTATCTTCTGGGCGCTGATGATCGCTTCGGCGATCCGTTCGGCTGCGATTTCGCTCTATTATTTCTTCGGCGGCTGGAAAAGCGCCGTTCGCACCTACTTGCGAAAGCATCCGATTCCCGCGGGCGTAAAAGCGGACGATCTGCCCTCGTTCGTGCAGCGGGAATCCGCGGAGGAAACCGTCTGAGAACCTCAAAAAATGAAGCCATCCTTCTTCCCCGTTCGGAATCAGGATGGCTTTTTTCTTTATGATTCGGTGGTCCGGATTCAGCGTTCGCTGCCCATGAAGAACAGA
>CACZON010000318.1 GCA_902782805.1 Oscillospiraceae bacterium | reverse complement strand
GTCTGCCATCCGTCGATGATCTTCTGCTTGAAGATTCCGAATTCGTAACGGATCGAGAAGCCGGTTGCCGGAAGCTCGTTTCCGGTCAGGGAATCCAGATAGCAGGAAGCCAGTCTTCCGAGGCCGCCGTTGCCGAGGCCGGCGTCCGGATCGAGTTCGTAGAGTCTGTCTGCGTTAAAGCCCTGTTCTTTCAGAACTTCACGGAAGGTTTCCTCCAATCCGAGATTGAAGAGATTGTTGCGCAGGGAGGTTCCGACCAGAAATTCCATTGAGAGGTAATAGACCTGCTTCTGACCTTTTTTCTGGCAGGAATCCATGTATTCCTTGCGCTTTTCAGCCAGGATCTCCCGAAGCAGCGTGCAGACCACCTTGTAGGCCTGGATGTCGGTTGCTTCCGAAAAACTGCTGGAGAAAAGACGGGTTGACGTTTCGTTGAGTCGCTGCAATACTTCTTGTTTGTTCATAAAGTCTCCAATGGTATACTAAATAGATTTATATTAACCGTTTCCTTTCAAACGGTTGTAAAGCGCGGAATACTCCTTTGCGGGTTTTGCCCAGGAGAAATCGGTAGTCATGCCGTTGCGGATCGCTTTTTTCCATGCCTGCGGATTGCCGCCGTAGACCTCGAGCGCGCGCCGGAGTGCCCAGAGCATATCTTCTTTCCAGAAGGTCTGGAATGTAAAGCCGAGGCCTTCGCCCGTGACAGGATTGTAAGGGACGACGGTATCCTTGAGTCCGCCGGTTTCGTGGACGACCGGGATCGTTCCGTAGTGCATCGCCAGAAGCTGCGAAAGTCCGCAGGGCTCGCTCTTCGAAGGCATCAGGTAAAGATCGCTTCCTGCGTAGATTTTCGAGGAAAGGGAAGGATTGAAGAGAAGATTCAGCGAGAAGCGGTCCGGGTGGCGGTATGCCGTCTCGCGGAAGCGGTCCTCGTAATCCGGGTCGCCCGTACCGAGGATGACGATCTGTACGTCCCAGTTCATCAGCTCGTCGATCGCCTCCACGAGGATATCGAGTCCCTTATGGGAGACGAGGCGCGAAACCATACCGATCACCGGAACGTCCGGGCGCACCGGAAGTCCGAGCTCCTGCTGAAGCGCCGCTTTGCAGGCAGCCTTGCCCTCGGCGAAGGTTTTCGCGTCGTAATTCTGAGCGATCTTGGGATCGGTTTTCGGATCGTTCGAAGCGAGATCGATCCCGTTGACGATTCCGGAGAGCTTGAAGGAATGCTCGCGGATGATGTCCGAGAGGCCGTGAGCAAAATACGGCTCGCAGATTTCCTGCGCGTACGTTCTCGAAACGGTCGTGAGCGCGTCGCAGGAAAGGATCGCGCCTTTCATGAAATTGAGCCCGTCGTGGAAATGGAGCACACTGTCGTATTCGTCGGGAAGCCCGAGGACCTCGCCGAGGAAGTAGGGATGCGTCCAGCCTTGATACTCAATATTATGAATCGTGAAAACGGTTTTTGCCGATCCGAGCGATTCCTGGTAGAAGGCGTGAAGCAAAACGGGTACCAGCGCGGTCTGCCAGTCGTTGCAATGAATGATATCCGGCGTTTCGCCGAGATGCAGAAGCGATTCGAGGATCGCTTTCGAGAAATACGCGAAGCGCTCGCCGTCGTCCTCGCTGCCGTAGATTGTATTGCGGTTGAAATAATACTCGTTGTCGATGAGGTAAACGCGTTCCTTGCGCCGCGCGGATTTTACGCGGTAAAGGCCGACGTACGCCCTTCTCCAGGCGAGCGGCATCTCGAATTCCGCGATTTTTTCAACCGGGAATTCCGCCTTCTGCTTCATCTGTCCGTAGTAGGGCAAAAAGAGAAGAACTTCGCAGTTCGGCTGCTTACTTAACGCAAGAGGAAGGGCCTGGGCGACGTCGCCCAGCCCTCCCGTTTTAATATAAGGAGCGGCTTCGCTCGATGCAAATACGATTTTCATACGGTTTCTCCCTTTTGTACGATGACCGGATGTTCGGGCGTTCCGGAAAGAACCGTGCCTTCGCGGACGGTAACGTTTTTATCAAGGATGACGTTCTTGAGCAAGACGTCCCTGCCGATCCTCGCGCCCTGCATGATGATGGATCCTTCGATCACCGAGCCTGCCTCCGCCTTGACGTCGCGGAAGAGGATGCTCTTCTGGACCTTTCCGTGAAGGACGCATCCGTCGGCGATCATGCAGTCGTCGATGTCCGAATCCTTCCCGTAATAGGTCGGCGCCTCGTCGCGGACTTTCGTATAGATCGGGGTCTCGTCGAGGAAAAGCCCGTCGCGGGTCTTCTTGTCAAGCAGGCGCATGTTGTTCAGATAATAGCTCTCGATGTCCTGGTTGCAGAGGACAACGCCGTCGAAAGGATAAACCGAGATGTCGATCTCGCCCTGATTGAAGCGCTTCAGCAGCAGGTCGCGCTCGAGGTGGAGAAGCCCCTTCGAATAGGTTTCGTTGAGCACGTCGAGCAGATACTTGCGGCTGAAGATGAACATACCCATTCCGGTGTAGTAATCGCGGCGCGGCGTTGTTTCTGTGAGCAGATCGACGACGCGGTTCTTTTTGTTTGCCTTGAGGATCAGCGCACGGCCTTTGCCTTCGTCCGCCGGGTCATACTTGCAGGCGATCGCGGTGACGTCGGCGCCGGAATTGATATGATGACCGATCGCGCGGCGGAAATCGATGTTGCACAGGACCGTTGAGTCGCAGACGACGACGTAATCGTACTGCGGATCGTCGAGGAAGTTGCGCGCGGTATAGAGCGCCTCCAGCTTGCCGGAATAAACTCGGTTCGAGTTTCCTTCCGCAAACGGCGGCAGGAAAACGACGCTTTCGTTTTTGCGGTTGAGATCCCAGTCGGCGCAGGAGCCGAGGTGATCCATCAGCGAGCGGTAGTTGTATTTTGTGATGATGCCGATATTGTAGATGCCGGAGTTGGACATGTTGGAGAGCACGAAATCGATCTGACGATATCTGCTTCCGAACGGCAGAGAAGCGACGGTGCGGATATTGGTCAGTTCGGAAAGCGCGTTGTCATAAATGTTCGAGAAAATAATACCCATCGGTTTCATTGTACGATGCACCTCCTCACAGGACTTCTTTGGGAAGAAGAATCTGATTCTGCGCGACTTCCTTGCCGCTGCCGACCACGGAGATATCCCATTTGTTCTTTTCGTAGAACTCCGGATTGTCGCCGATGCGGGCGTTTGCGCGGACGATCGCGTCTTCGCCGATGATCGCGTAGCGGATAATGGAGCGGCGTCCGATGACCGCGTTGGGCATCACGATGCTGTCGTGGATCTCGGCGTCCTTTTCGATCACGCAGCCGGTTGAGATGATGGAATTGTAAACTTTTCCGTAAATCTCGCTGCCTTCCGCGATATAGGACTCAACGATTTTGGAATCGGGGGCGATATAGCTGCCGGGGTGGGAATAGTTGCGCGCATAGATGCGGTTCGTTTCCTCGCCCATGTCAAGCAGCGGATGCTCGCCGAGGATGTCCATGTTCGCCTGCCAGAGGCTCGAGATCGTT
>CACZON010000317.1 GCA_902782805.1 Oscillospiraceae bacterium | reverse complement strand
TGCGCAGAGCGCTTCGTCGATCGCTTTTGCCGCAAGCTTTCCGGCGCCCATTGCGGAGATCACGGTCGCCGCGCCGGTAACGGCGTCGCCGCCGGCCCAGACGCCCTCCCGGGTCGTCTTTCCGGTCGCTTCCTCAATGATGATGCCGCCGCGGCGGTTGACCTCGAGCCCCTCGGTCGTCGATTTGATCAGCGGGTTCGGGGAAGTGCCGATCGCGATCACAACGGTATCGACGTCGAGCGTGAATTCGCTCCCCTCCACGGGAACCGGACGGCGTCTGCCGCGTTCGTCCGGCTCGCCGAGCTCCATACGGATGCAGCGGATCGCCTGGACGAATCCGTTTTTCGGATCGCGCGGATCGTCGGGATTCTGATAGCCGAGGATCTCGACCGGGTTATTGAGCAGACGGAATTCGATTCCTTCTTCGATTGCGTGCTCGACCTCCTCGCGCCGGGCGGGCAGCTCTTCCATCGAGCGGCGGTAGACGATATAGACCTTCTCCGCGCCGAGCCGCAGCGCCGTACGCGCGGCGTCCATCGCAACGTTTCCGCCGCCGACTACGGCGACCTTTCCGCCCTTCATGATCGGAGTAACGGGATCTTCGCGGAAGGCTTTCATCAGATTGCTGCGGGTCAGGAATTCATTTGCGGAGTAAACGCCTTTGAGCGATTCTCCGGGGATTCCCATAAAGTTCGGCAGTCCGGCGCCGGAGCCGATGAACACGGCCTCATAGCCGGCCTCAAAGAGCTCGTCGACCGTCAGCGTTTTGCCGATGACCATATTGGTTTCAACGTCGACGCCGAGCGCCGAGAGCGTATCGACCTCCTTCTGGACGATCGCCTTCGGGAGACGGAACTCCGGGATCCCGTAAACCAGAACGCCGCCGGGCGTATGCAGCGCCTCGAAAACGGTTACGGCGTAGCCCTTTTTCGCAAGATCGCCGGCGCAGGTCAGGCCGGAGGGGCCGGAGCCCACGATCGCAACGCGGTGGCCGTTCGGCGCGGGCTTTTTCGGCGCCGCGGCGCCTGCTTCGTTGTGCCGGTCGGCAACAAAGCGCTCGAGGCGGCCGATCCCGACCGGTTCGCCTTTGATGCCGCGGACGCATTTCGCTTCGCACTGCGTCTCCTGCGGACAAACTCTGCCGCAGACCGCCGGCAGGCTGGAGGATTCCTGGATCACCTCATAGGCGCCTTCGTAATCCTGCTCGCGGATCTTTTTGATAAAATCGGGGATCCGGATATTGACCGGGCAGCCCGAAACGCAGGGCATATTCCTGCAGTTCAGGCAGCGCTGCGCCTCGTCGAGCGCGGTCTCCTCGCTGTAGCCGAGGGCGACCTCGTTGAAATTATGCGCGCGTACCAGCGGTTCCTGGGAGGGCATCGGGTTTTTCACAAGACTCATGTTCGGCATTTTAGCTTACCTCCTTCTGAAAGAGATTGCAGGCCTCTTCATAGGCGTGGCGCTCAAAATCGCGATACATCGCTCCGCGCGACATCGCTTCGTCAAAATCAATTTCGTAGCCGTTGAAATCCGGCCCGTCGACACAGGCGAACTGCGTGATCGCTTCGCCGTTGCGGTGGAGCGTCAGGCGGCAGCCGCCGCACATGCCGGTTCCGTCGATCATGATCGGGTTCATCGAGACGGTGCAGGGGATGCCGGTCGGCTTCACCGCGGCCACGACGAATTTCATCATGATCAGCGGCCCGATCGTGATCACTTCGTCGAACGTCTCGCCCGCTTCGAACAGTTCGTTCAGCGGAACGCAGACGTTGCCCTGGCGCTTGTATGAGCCGTCGTCCGTCATCACGATGAGGCGGTCGGAGGCCGCTTCGAATTCATCCTCCAGAATGACGAGATCCTTCGAACGGAAGCCGATGATCGAGGTGACCTCGGCGCCCTGCTGCGCAAGCGCTTTCGCAATCGGCAGCGCGATCGCGCAGCCGACGCCGCCGCCGACGATGCAAACTTTTTTGAGTCCTTCCAGCTTCGTCGGCATTCCGAGCGGGCCGACGAAATCCTGCAGGAAATCGCCCGCTTCCTTATGGTTGAGCTTTTCGGTCGTTGCGCCGACGATCTGGAAAATGATCTCGACCGTTCCCTTTTCAGGATCGCAGCCGGCGATGGTCAGGGGGATCCGCTCGCCGTCTTCATCGACGCGCAGGATGATGAACTGGCCGGGGCGCGCCTTTTTCGCAACGAACGGCGCTTCGATCACCATTTTCGTTACGGTAGGATTCAAACGCTCCTTGCTTACGATTTTATACATAGCAGAAAACTCCTTCGCTTGATTTTTCCGCACCGGCGCCGCCGCGAATTGCCCGGACGCCCGGAAAACCTATTAAAAATAATTATACACCTTTTTTTCCCGGGGAGAAATGAATTTTCTTAAAAAAACCGGGTCGGCTCATAAAAAATTTTCAGTTCGGAACAAAAAACCGCGGCGTTTTCCCGCGATTGACAAAACGCCGCTTTCATACTACACTAAAAACAGTAAACTGAAAAGGAGCTTCCCGATGGAAATCCTCGTAAAATATCACAACGAACGGATCGATAAAATCAAAAAGGTTGAGAAGGGTGACTGGATCGACCTGCGCGCCGCCGAGACGGTCGAGCTCAAAAAAGGCGAATTTCGCCTGATCTCGCTCGGGATTTCCGTGAAGCTTCCGAAAGGATTCGAAGCCCATATCGCGCCGCGTAGCTCCACCTTCAAAAACTGGGGGATCCTTCAGGTCAACAGCGTCGGCGTCGTAGACGAATCCTACTGCGGCGAGGGCGATCTCTGGATGATGCCCGTTTACGCGACGCGCGACACGGTCATCCGCGAAAACGACCGGATCTGCCAGTTCCGAATCCTTGAAAAGATGCCCGCGCTCGAAATCACCGAGGTCGAGGTGCTCTCCGGCCCCGACCGCGGCGGATTCGGTTCCACCGGAAAAGCCTGAAAGACGGGATTCGCTTCCTCTTCCATCCGGTTGACGTTCGCAAGAACGCGAATCACCGGCGTCCCCTGCACGTTTTCAAAGCCGAACAGTTTTTCGCAGCCGAGCGAAGCCGCTTTTTCGAAAGCGGCTTTTATTTTTTCGCAAAGCTGTTCCGAAAGCGCCGCCTCGAAGCGTTCGTAGGCGGCGCGGTCGAGCGTTTTATAGAAGGTCTGCTCGGTTTCGCTCAGATCCGCCTCGCAGGAAAGGAGCAGGTCGCAGCCGTCGCTGCGGTTTTTCGAGGCGTTGAGGTTTTTGACGGTCAGCGTCGTCCGCCCCGCTTCGCAGTCGAAAAACGTAACAGCCGTGTTCTTCAAAGCGCCGTTTGCGATCAGCAGCGCGCGGGTCTCTTCGCCCGTCAGTTTGCCGCAGAGCGTTCCCTCCGAAAAGCAGGCCGTCTTTTCCGCCTTGTAGTCTTCCCCCTCTTTTTCGATCAGCGGCAGCGCGAAGACGCCGTCCTGCGCAAGAAACGCGTTGACCACCTCCAGCGAAGAGGCGTGCCGGACCGTATCGCTCTTCCCGAGCGTTTTCGTCTTTTCGGTGATGGCTTCGAGCGCCGAGGCGCCGGAAAACGCGCAGCAGAAAAGCTGCGTATTCGGCGCAGCCTCGTAGCATCGTGTCAGGAAATCGCAGATCGGAAACACACCTTCGCGCGCAAAAGCGGGATCGAGAAAGATCAGCAGCTCGCGTGAGAGCGTCGGAGTTTTTCCGCTTTTTGCGCGAATGCCGTCGATCGCTTTCGTCACGCTTTCGGCGCTTTCGCGATAGACGGTCTTTCCCCGTTCATCGACGCAGAGCAGGTTTGTTTCGATCCCTTCCTTCGCCGTTGAAAGCAGCATCGAAGAGACGATCGTACGCGTCCGGTTCGTTTCCGCGCCGCATCCGGGGAACAGCCCCAGCATCAGCGCAAGGAGCAGCGCTGCGGCGGTTTTCCGGCGCGGGAAGGCCAACCAAAGCGGCAGCAGAACGCAGAAAAGAACGTTCACCGAGATCAGAAGCGTTTCGTCAAAGAAAACGTGCTGCCAGGAAACGAACGTGCAGACGGAAATCCCCAGCGAAAAAACCAGCAGCGAAAAAAAGATCAGCACGCTGCGCCGGCGTCCGGGCTTTTCCGCGGCAATTTCGAACACACAGCCCGCCGCGAGATGCAGCAGCACCGAAAGCTCCACCGTCACCCCGATCAGAAAAACGCCCAAAAGCGGCAGCTCCATTTTCGAGAACGGGCCGATGGAAGCCGTCTGCGCAAGCTGATAGACCGGGAACAGCTGCGTATAAAAATACGGCCCGAGTGCAAAAAGCGCCGCGGAAACGACGGCAGTAAGCAGCAAGCCGGAAAGAACGCAGCCGAGGAGAAACGGCTTTGCGGGATGTCCGCGCGTGCTTTTTCTCAGAAACAGCAGCGCCGGCAGCGGCGCCGCGCGTGAAAAAAGCGAAACGCCGCCCTTTACGGTTTCAAAGGCGTCCGGCCTTCCGAACTGCTGTAAGGTTCCTTTTCGGCAGAAGGCGGAAACGGCCAGCAGCAAAAGCGGTACGGCGATCAGTACGAGAACCGCGGCCGCCGCGCGCGCGGCGCCTTCGATCCCTTTCTGCGCACCGTAGCAGGCGACCGCCGAGATCCCGGCCGCCATCAGAAACGGCGAAACGCCGGAGTGAACGACGTTGCTCAAAAAGGTCAGGAACAGCGCCAGATCGTAAGCCGCCGTAAAGAGAAAGTAAAAGAGAAAGAGGCTTTTCAGCTTTTTTCCTTCGCTGCGCTTCGCAGCCGCCGAGAGCGGCAGAAAACAAGCTGCCTCCAGCGCGGCGCTCAAAAGCGCCGCGAGCGGGAGATTGCTCCCGGAGATTCCGAAGAGGATCGAGCGGGAAAAGGAGAACGGGATCAGCGCCGCGCCCAGAAAGAGCACTGCGGAAAGCTGCGGCGCGCTGATGGTTCCGCTTTCTTTCATTTCTTCCCCACCTCCCGTGCGCCGGGCAGATCGCGCAGGTTCATCACCCGCCGCGAAAGCTTCCGCCAGCTCTGGCGCAGGAACGTATCGCGCATCGAATCGCGCGAAAACGGCGTGAGCGGCGCGGTAAACGGCACGCCGAACGCGCTCTGTGCGCAGGTGTTGATCAGAAGATAGCTAAGGAACAGAAAGATTCCCCAGACCCCGAAAATCCCGGCGGAGAGGATCAGCATCATGCGTACGGCGCCGATCGATTCGTACAGCTTCGGAACGGTATAGGAGCAGAGCGCCGAAGCCGCAACGACCATCAGCGTCATCGAACCGATGATCTTCGCGTTGACCGCCGCCTCGCCGACCACGAGGCCGCCGACGATCCCGACCGCGCCGCCCAGGCTTTTCACAACCCGCTGACCCGCCTCGCGCATGATCTCGTAGAGGATCATCGTAAAGATCGTTTCCGAAAAGAAGGAAAGCGGCGTTGCGGCGTTTTCCGAGGCGATCCGCTCGAGCATCTCTCCGGAAAGGAGCTGCGGATGATCGGTCATCAGCGCGATATAGGAAGCGGGCAGCAGGATCGCCGCAAAAAAGGCGATCCATTTGAGGATCCTCGAAAACGCCGCAAAAAACGGCCGGACGACGTAATCGTCGAAATTCTGGAAGTATTCGGTAAACAGGAACGGAACGATCAAAACGTCGGGTGTGCCGTCCACCAGAATCGCGACCCGCCCTTCCGCGATCTTTCCGCAGACGGTATCCGGGCGCTCGGTATAGCCGACGCAGCCGAACAGGCCGCCGTACTCGAGAAACGGCGCGAGGTAGCCGGACGCGAGAACCGTTTGGATCCGGATCTTCGAAAGGCGGCTTTTGATCCGGTCGACCAGCGCCCGGGGCGCGGCGGACGCAAGATAGCAGAGCGCGAGATTCGTTCTGCTCGCCGTACCGAGCACCATCCGCTCGATTTTCAGATCACTCGTCCGCAGGCGCCGCCGGATCAGCGAAGCGTTGATCTGCCAGGCCTCAACAAATCCCTCCCGGGAGCCGCGCTGCGCCGCTTCCATCGCCGGCTCCGAGACCGAGCGGGTCTCGAACCCCTGAACGCCGAAGAGCATCGCCTTTTCGCTCCCGTCGATCAGCAGCGCCGCAAAACCCGAAAGGAGCAAATCCAGAAGCGTTCCGAAAGAATCGGTTTCGACAAGCTCCGCCGAGGAAAGCGCGTGATCGCGCAGCGCTTCATAGAGCCCTTTTCCGCCCTTGTGAGTAACTCCGGCGTTCAGGACCGGAGTGAGGATCGATTCCGAAACCGTCCGTTTGTCGATCAGCCCGTCGAAGCTCAGAAGCGCGGCGCCGGTCTCCCCGATGCGGAAGTTCCGGCAGAGATAATCCATACAGTTTTCAAAGAGCGCATCGGTGTACGCGAGATTTTCGCGCAGATTCGCGCTGATTTTTTCCATAAAACAAAACTCCTTTCTTCCGCTTATTTTCCCCGACCCGGAATAAGTTATCCGTTTTGCGGGAACGATACGAAAAAAGGAAGGAGTTTTTCACCGATGTTGATTTCGCTGATTCGTACGGTCATTCTCTACATACTGATCCTCGCTTCCCTGCGCCTGATGGGGAAGCGGCAGATCGGCGATCTTACAACGGGCGAGCTCGTCGTAACGCTTCTGATCTCGGATATCGCGTCGCTGCCGATGCAGGATACCTCCCAGCCGCTCGTCAGCGGCCTGATCCCGATCCTGTGCCTTGTCGCCTTTGAACTGCTGCTCTCCTTTTCGATGCTCAAAAGCGAAACGGTCCGCCGGCTCGTCTGCGGAAAGCCGGTCGTCATCATCGAAGAAGGCCGTGTTCTGCCGGAGCGTCTGCACGCCTTGCGCATGACGCCGGAGGATCTCTTTGAGGAACTGCGTCAGGAAGGGATCGGCTCGCTCGATGAGGTTGCCTGGGCGGTTGTCGAAACGAACGGCAAGCTGAGCGTGCTTCAAAAGGCGGCCTGCAAGCCGCTCGAGACGGGGTTTCTCCGGCCGGAGCTTCTGCAGTCTGCGCCGCAGGAGAGCGAACTCGAGGTCGTTGTGATCCGCGACGGCCGTTTTTCCGACGTTTCGATCTCGCTGTGCGAAAAAAGCCGCGCGTGGATCCGCGAACAGCTCGCGGCGCAGGGGATCCCCTCGGAAAAGGAGGTTTTTTTAATGACGGCGACCAAACGCGGCCGCACAACGGTCGTGCGAAAGGAGTCTTCCAAATGAAACGGGTTCTGTTTGGGGCGGCGCTGCTTTTCTGCGCGGTCTTTCTCTGTATCGCCGCAAACCGGTTTACCGCGAAAAAAAGCGGCGAAATGCTCCGGAAAATCGAATCGCTTGAAACAAAAATCGCCGCCGGAACCGGGAAAGCTTCCGGTTCCGACGGCGAAGCGCTCCTCCTCGACTGGAAAGAAGCGCATGCGGTATTCTGTCTGTATCTGTCACACGACCGGCTCTGTGCGCTGGACGTTACGCTCAGCGCACTGCCCGTTTATCTTCGCGAAGGCGAAAAAGCCGAAGCGCTCGCGCTCTGCCGGGAGGCAAAAGAAGCGATCCGCGCGCTTAAAGACGCCGAGAGCTTATCC
>CACZON010000316.1 GCA_902782805.1 Oscillospiraceae bacterium | reverse complement strand
TCCGCCGACGTCTACGATATCGCCGCCCAGGGGTATTCCTTCCCGAGCGGTCATTCCGCTTCGGCGGTGGCGGTCTACGGTTCGATCGGACGCTGTACGAAAAAGCAGCCGTATCTGTTCCTTGGGTTCCTTCTGCCGCTGCTCGTCGGCTTTTCGCGCATCTTTACCGGCGCGCATTATCCAACGGACGTTCTTGCGGGATATCTGATCGGCGCGCTGGTGATCTTCCTGGTGCCGCTGCTCGATCGTGCGATCAAAAGCCGCGCGGCCTTCTACGGCGTTTTGCTGCTTCTGACGCTGCCCGGCTTCTTCTACTGCAGGAGCAACGATTATTTTACGTCCATGGGAATGCTGATCGGCTTTATTGCGGGAAGCACCTTTGAAGAAAAGAAGGTTCATTTTGAAAATACGCGGATCCCGCTGCGCATCGTGCTGCGCGTTCTGGGCGGGGGAGGGATTTTCTTCGCGCTCAATACGCTTTTCAAGCTGCCGTTCTCCTCGGCCTTCCTCTCCGGCGGGAGCTATCCGGCGCTGCTCGTCCGCACCGTGCGCTACGCGCTGGTGCTGTTCCTGCTCGTCGGCGTTTATCCGATCGTCTTCCGCTATACCGCGCGCTTCTTCGGGGGCGACCCGAAGAAAGCTGCGGCGCCGGCGGATGAATCAGCCGCGCAGGAAGAAGCCGCGCAGGAATAACGAACCGTTTCTGAGCTCTCCGAACGATCGGGGAGCTCTTTTTCTTTTTCAAAAGGTTATAAAATGCGTGATTTCTGTTTAAAAAGATAAAATGCAAAAAACGCTTTACAAACCGGTTTATTTATGATAAACTAAAAGCGTAGGTTTATCGCAAATAAACCGAAGGAGGAAATCCGATGGAACGAATCGAACTCGGCGAGGTTCAGGCGAAATTTGCCGAGCTTTTATGGCAGAACGTCCCGATCGCTTCCGGGGCGCTCGTAAAAATCTGCGAAAAGGAACTCGGCTGGAAAAAACCGACGACCTATACCGTCCTGCGCAAGCTCTGCGAGAAAGGTCTCTTTGAGAACGTCGGCGGCGTCGTTTCGGCGAAGCTCTCGCGGGAGGAATACTGTCTGAAAAAGAGCGAAGAGCTGGTAGAGGATTCCTATTCCGGCTCGCTGCCGGCGTTTCTCGCGGCGTTTCTTTCGAGGAAAAAGCTTTCCCGGAAGGAAGCCGAAGAGATCGAGGCGATGATCGGAGCGTATCAAAAGGAGGTGCGGTGATGGGCAGCTTCTTTTTAAAGATCCTCAACCAGAGCATCATGGCGGCAATCTGCGCCGCGGTGGTGATCCTTCTCCGCTTTGTCCTGAAAAAATGCGGTGCTCCGAAATGGATCAACGGCGTTTTATGGGCGCTGGTGGGGATTCGGCTAATTTTGCCGTTTTCCCTGACGAGCGTTTTCAGCCTCCAGCCAAGCGCAAAGCCGCTCGCGGAGGAATCGTTCTCGCAGCGGATCGTTTTTGAGGAGGGCTCGATTGCCGTTTCTCCGGCGCCGCAATACGATCTTTTACCCCGGGAAGAGCTTCCCGCGCAGAGCCCGTCTTCGGCGCCCGCGAGGGAGAATTCTGCTCCGAATCCTCCGGTACAGGCGCAGCCCGGGCCGGGCGGCGCCACGGCGCAGGAAAGCGCGCCGGCGGCAGATCCGATTGAGATTTCGCCCGCGTCAAACGCCCAGAATGGGATCGCGCTCGCCGATCTTTTGGCGGCGGTCTGGCTTTGCGGCGTTTTTGCGATGCTGCTTTACGCGCTGATTGCCTACCTGCGCCTTGCAAAAAAGGTTGCGGCGTCGATTTCGCTCGGCGGGCGGGTCTATTCCTGCGACGAGATCAGCTCGCCCTTTATCCTCGGCGTCTTTCGTCCGCGCGTTTTCATCCCCTCCGGGCTTCACGGTAAGGCGCTCGAGAGCGTTTTGGCCCACGAAAACGCCCACCTTTCGCGGCGCGATCATCTGATCAAGCCGATTTCATTCCTGCTGTTCGCGCTGCACTGGTTCAATCCGCTGATGCTGGTTTCCTATATCCTCGTCTGCCGCGATATCGAGCTCGCCTGCGACGAAAAGGTCATCCGCGCAATGACGCCGGCGGAGAAAGCGGATTATTCCGAAACGCTGCTCGCCGTCGGGATGAAAAAGCGGCTCGTTACGGTCTGCCCGCTCGCGTTCGGCGAGGTTGGGGTAAAGGAGCGCGTGAAATCCGTATTGAATTATAAAAAGCCTGCGTTCTGGGTGATCCTCGCGGCGGTTGTCGCCTGCGCTGTCTTCGCGGTTTGCTTCCTGACGAGTCCGGCTGAGGGCAGTGTCCCGGATGAAATGCGCGAGGCGATCGAGCGGCATATCGTTGAAACCTGGGACAGCGGCTTTACCGGCCGTTACTGCACGGCCGCGATCGACGTATTCGGCAGTGAGAGAAACGGCGATCAAACGAACGTCTATTTCTGGGAATACTACCGGGAATACGAATACGATCCCGCAGCGGGCGGAGCGAAATTCGCCTCGTCACACAGTCATCCCGCGGCGGCAGCCGTTGAAACAGCCGTTTCGGAGGACGGCGCCGCTGTTTACCGGATCACGGATTACAAGATCCCGCGCGACGGCGAAGAATATGCCGAAAGCGTTTCCGAAATCTTCCCGGAACGGTACCGGAACCGTGCGCTCGAGCAGCCGAAGGACGGGGAAAAATTCGCGGAGGAATGCGACCGCCGGGCGCAGCGGTATTATGAAGAGAACGGTGCGCCTGAAATCAAACCGGAGGAGGATCCGGGAAAAGAATCGATCAAAGCGTATACCACGGGCGTTCGCTCGCTGGATGCAACGCTGTTCTACGAATATTTCGACCCGATGGAATGCGACAACGAAGAAGATTTTTCGAAAAACGGCGCGCATGTTCTGCCCGTAAAGCGCATCTCCTCGAAAGCGGCGCTCGACGCGTATTTCGCCGCTCTGCACGGGGACGAACGCTTACAGCTTATGCCGCACGAGCTCTATTTTGAGCATCCCGATACGGTGCTTTCGGAATACGGCGAAGGATTTTTCAAAAAAAACGAGCTGTTCATCGTCGGGATCTATTCGCCTTCGAGCGACCGGCGATACGAGCTTTCGGAAGTGATCAACAATTATTACTGCTTCTGCCCGACGTTCGTGGAAGAGGCGTACAACAGGGAATCCGACGATTTCCGCTTCTACCTTTATTTCATCGGCGTCGAAAAGGGCACGGTTCCGGAGAACCGTCAGATCGGCGCACAGATGCTCGTTCATCAGAACCCAGGCACGCCGCCCGCTGCTTCGGCAAAAACAGCCGTGCCGGTTATGCCCGATCCGAGCAGCAGGAAGAGGAAGCTCGTCGCCCCGATCACGCCGATCGCCGCCGATTCCTTTGAGGGAAGGGTCACGGAGCTTGCTGCCGAGATTCGCAAAAACTGGGGCCGCGACGCTATCTACAACGGCGCGGGACCCGGCTACCGCCAGGTTCACTTTGCGAGCGCAAAGGACGCCTGCGCCTATCTCGGCCTTCCGGATCTGGTCGTGCCTTCGTATCCTTATGAAACCGGGCTGACGACGCTTTCGGTCTACGGCAGTAAAGACGGCGCGATTAAGAGCGCCACCGTTACGACGACCGAAAACGTCGCCTCGGCGCCCGAGCGCGAGATCCGCGTAACGAGCCGCTGCGAGGTGATCACGGATGCTTCGTCGAACACGCAGTGGGAGTGCGTTTTCGACGAGGACAGCGACCTTTATGATATTTCCATGCTGAAAACAGCGTCCGGCGCGCCGTATCTGCTCGACGATCCTTCGTTCGTCAATACACCCGAGTACGGAACCTCGTACGCGTATCTTTCGGTAAATGAAGCCGTGTATTCGATCACGGTGCGATACGAGGGAGAAGAAAACCATTCGCAGGCGATCGAATACATTGTAAACTGGGCAAACGAGATTTCCGCGGGATACGCGTGGAAGGAACAGACCTATAAGATCGGCAGGCCCGAGGATATTTCCTCCGCGGTAACGAGCATCCGCACGCTCGACGCGACCGCGTTTTACGATTATTTCTCGGAGATGCAGGGGGATAACGTTCAGCCTTACAGCAGCGCCCCGTACGTGCCCGTAAAACGCATCACCTCGCAGGAAGAGCTTGAAGCGTTCTTCGCCCCCGTCTTTGCGGACGAGCGAATACAGAACTGGCAGGAGGGGAGCATTCGGTTTGAAAACCCGCGGTCGATGCTCCTTTCGTACGACGGCTGGTTTTTCCGCGAGAGCGAGCTTTTCGTGATCGCGATCGCGAATTCGGATAAGCTGCCGCGCTACGCGGTCAAGGCAATTTCCGTTGATCAGGATCAATTCTCCGCCCATATTTATGAGGAAGCGTATCCGTATCTGGACGAAGCGCTCCACAGAGACTGCCGCCTCTATTTTATCGGGGTCAAAAAGGGCGAGATCGCCGAAAACGCGGCTTTGTCCGCAAAGCTCGAGCGATACATGGCGCCTGTACCGACGCGCAGCGCCGCAGCGCAGGAGATCAATCCGCTGATCGTTTCGCAGCATGCGAACGGGAGCTATACGGTCAGCGCCGAAATCGGGCTGATCGCGCCCGGGGAACTTACGGGG
>CACZON010000315.1 GCA_902782805.1 Oscillospiraceae bacterium | reverse complement strand
TTTTGGGGAAAAGGAGGAATCGCCCGAAAAGTGAAGCCTTGATCTGCAGAGCGGATCAAAGCGAACTCATTAGGGCGAATTCCGACGTAACGCAGGGTTCTCCTCTGATAGGAGCGGGCTTTAATGCCCGGCAAGGAGCTGCTGTGCCTTACGCTTACGTTCTGCCCGTGGGAAACACAATCGGGGTTTTTGAAGAATCGATCGGCTTTTCTGCCTGCGTTACCGGTCGAGCTTCGGATAGACGATGCCGAGCTCGTCGCGGTAGGCGCACATTTTCCCTTTGAAGAACGAATGCTCGTAGGGCTTCTCCTCGATCTTGCCGGCGACGACGTCCTCCGCGAGCTGTAAAATCCGCTCGAGAACGTCTTTCCCGACGGGCGATTCCACGTGGGCCGGGCGGGTCTCGTCGAACTGATCGCCCATCGCGAGGATCTTCTTCATCGTGTCGCGGTAGCCGGTGATCCCGTCTTCCTCGGAAAACGCGAGGATCTCCCCGCGGCAGCAGCAGTCACCGGTAAACAGGATCCGGTTTTCAACGTCGAGGATGCTGACCGATCCCGGGGAATGGCCGGGCGTTTCGATAATGCGCAGGGTTCTGCCGCCGAGGTCGAACTCGTCGCCGTCGCGGATATCGGCGGTTTCGGTCGGGACCGGGCGGACGAGCCTGCCGGGCGCGTTGCCCGCGATCTGGTCAAGATAGCCCTTGCGGTCCTTCGGGGAAAGATAGATCTTCGAAAAATCCCCGTTGCCGCCGATGTGGTCGCCGTGGCAGTGGGTGTTGATCACTTCCACCGGCTTTTTCGTCAGGGACGCGGCAATGGCGCCGACGTCCAGATTGCCGAGGCCGGTATCGATCAGGATCGCCTTTTCGTCGCCTTCGATCAGATACATCCAGACCTGGAAGGCTCCCCGGGTCTCCTCGATCATAAAGGTGCGCGGCGCAATCTCTTTTACGCTGTATTCGGATTCCATAGCGGTTTCTCCTTTTCGGTCGTTTTGCCCCCCGTGGACCGGGGGCGCGGATCGTTTGTCCTTACGCCTCGGGGTTGAGCTTTTCCTCGATGGTCTTGATCGTCTCCTCGACCGCTTCCTTCGCTTCTTCGGCCTTCTCTTCGACCGTTTCTTTGAGTTCTTCCGCCAGATCAGCGGCTTTTTCGCCGGCGTCCTGCGCCGCGTCCGCGATCTCTTCGATCACTTCCTGCGCATCGGGCACTTCCTCGCCGTCTGCGGCTTTCCCGTTCTTAAAGGGCAGCAGCTCCACGGTGTAGTTGTCCTTCTCCTCGCCGGGCGTCTTCTTGAGCGACCAGAGCAGACCGCCGATCTCAAAGGTGCCGGTTTCCTCGTCCTTCCTGACGTAATAGGGGACGATGCTCGCCGCGAGCGAAATCGCGCCGATCGTGCTGAGAATTTTTGCCAGTTTTTTCATCGTAAATACCTCTCTTCCGATAAAATCGTTTGATGATTTTGAGCGGATCGCGGGCCGCGCCCGACCTCCGCTTTTTACCTTGTCCGTTTCCCGGCGCTCAGAGCCCGAGGCGCCGGTAGATTTCTTCGATAAACGGCGCTTTGTGCGCGATGTAGCGGTCGATCCCGCAAGGATAGAGCGCCGCGCCCTCTTCCTTGATCCGGCCGTATTCCCGCGCCGCCTCCGGGTGCGCGCGCAGATAATCCCGAAACGCGAGATGCCGCCGCAGCTCCTTTGAATCCTGCGCGCAGACGTAGAGATGATGCTGCAGCAGATGCTCTTTTCCCCGGTAGCCGAACGCTTCCCGGCCGGGGATACCGAGATCCCCCTCGTGTTCGTAGCCGATCTTTGCGAGCTTCGAAGCCGCCTGCAAAAATGCCGAAGCGTCGCGGATCACAACGTCGAGATCGATCACCGGCTTCGCGCAGAGCCCCGCAACGGACGTGCTGCCTACGTGCTCGATCCTCAGCGCGGTCTCGCCCAGCGCCGCCTCGAGCTCCGCTTTGATCTTCAGAAATTCCCGCGGCCAGTTTTCGTCGTACGGCAGAACGGTCACTCGCTTCGTGTTCATTGTTTCACCTGCCGGTCGCCCGCTGAGAACCGTTTTTTCCGATTTGCCGCGGGCGCTTTTGTTTCGCCGTTTTCTCCGCAAACCCGCTTGCGGATCCTGCATCAATTATACCATATCCCGCCCCTTCCCGCAAGCCCTGAAGGGCTTTTGACGCAGGGTTCTTTCGCGATGGGTGCAGGCTTTCATGCCCGGCAAGGTGCGCAAGCCCGG
>CACZON010000314.1 GCA_902782805.1 Oscillospiraceae bacterium | reverse complement strand
CCCCCTGATAGTAATTCTTCAACGCAGCGTTGACGGAAGAAGGCACCAGGCTGAGGGCGAACAGCCGCAAGCCGGCGACCGCAATCGAGAGCGCCGCCGCGCTGTCGGTCAAAAAGAGCGAAATCAGCGGTCTTGCGGCAACGACGCAGAGCGCAGTCACACCGAGATCGAGCACGATCGCCCAGCGGATCATAACCCGGATCAGCTCGCGAATCGAAGAGCGGTCCCGCTCGGCATAGAAAATCGCCGCAAGCATCATCGCGATCGAACCGATCCCGGAACCGAAGCAGTAGCAGAGATTCCCGACGGTAGAAATAACCGAATAGGCCGCAACGGAAACGGTGCCTTCGAGGTTCAGCAGCATCTGATTGAAGAAATAGACCAGAAGAACGACGCTGATCTGATTGATAACGGTCGGAAAGCCGTAGAGGAACAGCTCTCTGCAGACCTTTCCGGTGATCAGTCGGCGCCGGAACCGGAACATGCAGTCCTTTTTGAAAAAGTATCCGATCGCGATCACGAGCGCTACGTAGTAGCTCAGCGAAGAGGCAAGGCCCATCCCCAGCGTACCTCCGCGGAAAACAAACACGTTCAGAAGATCGAAAGCGATATCCGAAACGGTCATCGCGGCAACCGCAGCGATCAGCCTCGTTCTCTTTCCGGCAAGCTGCATGTACGGCACCATGATCAGCGCCAGAAGAAATGCCGGAGCGCCGAGAATAAATCCGACAATATAATCCTTCGTCAGCCCGAAAACCGGATCTTCGGGCGTCCCCGCGCCGAGCATACGCGTGAGCGGATTCAAAAGGGCGAATACCAGCACCACACCGATAACGGAAATCAAAATACCCAGAAACATGGAAACCGTAAAACCGGCGTTCGTCGCCTCGCGGTCGCCGCGCCCCATCGTTTTTCCGCACAAAACCTGAACTCCTGCGGAGATCAGGCTCCCCAGCGCGGCGAATACCAGCAGCAGCGGCGTTGCCAGACCGTAAGCGCTGACGGAATCCACGCCGAGGAAACGGCCGATCATGATGCTGTCGATCAGCATGCAGAGCGTTACCGTCATGGAAGAAACGATTTGCGTTATCAACATTTCACGAAACAGTTTTTTGATCATGTTTCTCTTCCTCTTTAGGAACCGTCCCTCTGCCGCGCCGACACGGCGGAACGGTCGTTACGGTCACCGTTATTCGATGGTCAGAATCTCCGAAAACCCGGTGATCTCAAAAATCTCCCGAATGGTTTCGTTCACACCGGTAAGCTTCATCTCACCGCGGTCGTTCATGCGCTTCTGCGCGCTCAAAAGCAGGCGCAGGCCGGCGGACGAGATGTAATCGAGCTTTTCAAAATCCAGCGTCAGCTCGTCAAGCTCCCGGGTCGATTCTCCAAGCTCCTTTTCAAGCTGGGGAGCCGTTACGGTATCGAGCCGTCCTTCCAGCGCAAAGAGCGCTTTTTTATTTTCGATCTTTTTCGTAATATTCAGCATCGCAATTACTCCTTTCAGACAATTGGATCCGGCGGATCTTCGCTCAAAACGGCTGCTTGATGTTCCGCCCGGCAGCCTCTCGTTCCTTTCCCTCAGCGGGTAAAAAACGCGATTCTTTCATGATTCACTTTAATGGATTTTATCGGAGTTGTCAAGCAAAACGAAACGCCCCGAAGGTTTCTGCGCGGAGAAACCCGGGGGCGTTTTTTATCGTTGTTCCAAAGACGCCGAAAGCTCAGATCTCAAATGTGCCTTCGAATACCATTACGGCGCTTCCGGTCAAAAGGACGCGGTCGTCGGTATAATTGACCGTCAGGTCGCCGCCGGGAAGATGGACCGTAACGTCGGCGCCCTTTTCACAATAGCCGTTTTCCGCTGCGGCGATCACTGCCGCGCAGGCGCCCGTTCCGCAGGCCATCGTTTCGCCGTTGCCGCGCTCCCAGCCCCGGACGCGCAGCTCGGTCTTACCGAGGATGCGAACGAATTCGGCGTTGACGCGCTCCGGGAAGACCGGCGCATATTCAAAAGCGGGACCGATCTGAGAGAGATCGAGCGTATCGAGGGAATCGCAGAAGACGACCGCGTGGGGATTCCCGATCGCCACGCCGGTCACGCGCCAGAGTTCCGCGCCGATCGGAACCGGCAAATCCACGAAGGAGACCGTGTTCGAAACAAGCGCCGGCAGATCGCGCGGGTTCAGCGAGGCTTTTCCCATATCGACTTCGACCGAGCTGACTTTTCCATCGCGCAGGTAGAGACGCAGCAGATGCGTTCCGCTTGCGGATTCAATCGTCATATACTCGCCGCGGACGTATCCTTTGTCGAAAAGATATTTCGCGACGCAGCGGATGCTGTTGCCGGCCATCTTTCCTTCTGACCCGTCCTTATTGAAAATACGCATCTTTGCGTCGGCCGTTTTCGATCGTTCGATCAGAACGATTCCGTCGCCGCCGATTCCTGTATGCGGGGAGCAGAGCCCGACGCAGAGCGATTCCGGGCAGGTCATCCGATTCTCGAAATTTTCGATAAAGATATAATCGTTGCCGCAGGAATGCATTTTCGCAAAGGATATTTTCTCCCGCCAGCGGCGCATGTGATTGAGATCCACCAGCTCGGTGCTCTGCAGCGTCAGGCGGCTCTCCATGCTTTCGGCAAGCGCGTTCGCCGTATCGAGCGAAGTCAGTGTCGGAATCCCGAGCTGCATTGCGCGGCGGTGGAGGATCGTATAATCGCCGACCGTCGCATCCTTGACAGCGCCGGTATAGACGATCGCCGAGATCTTCCGCTCCTCCATCAGATCGGTGATCTCGCTGCGTTCCGTCAGATCCGCGACCGTATGGACCGAAAGGCCGAGCCCGCGGATCGCTTTTGCGGTTCCGGCCGTTGCGTACAGCGTAAAACCGAGCGACGCAAACCTCCGGGCAACGCCCGCAACCTCCTGGTAGTCGCTGTCTGCAACGCTCAGAAGCACGCCAGATTTCTTTTCCGTCGGGCTCGGGATCGTAAATCCCGCTGCGGAAAGTCCTTTATAGAGCGCTTCCGCAACCGTTTTTCCGAGTCCGAGCACCTCGCCGGTCGATTTCATCTCCGGGCCGAGGATCGAGTTTGCGTCGCTGAGCTTTTCAAACGAGAATACCGGAACCCTTACCGCAACGTACGGCGGCGTCCGATAGAGCCCGACGCCGTAACCGAGATTGCGCAGCGGTTCTCCGAGCATCACCCGCGAGGCGAGATCCACCATCGGTACGCCCGTCACCTTGCTGATATACGGCACGGTACGCGACGCCCGCGGATTGACTTCGATCACGTAAAGCTCGTTTTCAAAGATCAGGTACTGAATGTTGACGAGTCCCTTCGTCCCGAGCGCAAGCGCAAGCTTTTCGGAGACCTGCGCGATCTTGGAAAGCTGCGGGTCGTTGAGATTGTAGGGCGGATAGACGGCGATCGAATCACCGCTGTGGACGCCGGCGCGTTCGATATGCTCCATCACGCCGGGGATCAGAACGTCCTTTCCGTCGGAAATCACGTCGACCTCAAGCTCAACTCCGGGCATGTATTTATCGATCAGTACCGGATTCTCAATTCCGCCCTGCAGGATCTTCTGCATATAGGCGGACGTTTCTTTTTCGTTTTTGGAAATCGTCATGTTCTGGCCGCCGATCACGTAGGAAGGCCGCAGCAGAACGGGATAGCCGAGCTCTCCGGCGGCGCGGACGGCGTCTTCGAGCGTGGTGACCGCTTCGCCGCGCGGACGGCGGATCCCGAAATTCTCGAGCAGAAGATCGAACCGCGCGCGGTCCTCGGCGATATCGATCCCTTCGGCGGAAGTGCCGAGGATCGTTACGCCGCGCGATGCCAGAAAACCGGTCAGCTTGATCGCGGTCTGGCCGCCGAACGCAACGACAACGCCGATCGGTTTTTCGACCTGCAGGATATTCCAGACGTCTTCGGGCGTCAGCGGCTCAAAGTAGAGGCGGTCGGCCGTATCGAAATCGGTGGAAACGGTTTCCGGATTGTTGTTGACAATGACAACGTCGTACCCTGCCTCCTGCAGCGTCCAGACACAGTGGACGGAGGAATAATCGAATTCGATCCCCTGGCCGATCCGGATCGGACCGGATCCGAGCACCAGGATGACCGGCCGGCCGCTGCGCGGGAAACGCCGCGCATCGCAGGCTTTGTCGACGCAGGAATAGAAATACGGCGTCTGCGCATCGAATTCGGCAGCGCAGGTATCGACCATCTTATACGAAAAGTGCATGCCGGGCAGTGTTTCCGCTCCGCTCAGACGGCGGATCGCCGCGTCGGTATAGCCGAGGCGTTTCGCTTCTTCATAATCGCCAGCCTGCAGTCCGCTGCGTTCGATTCTGTTTTCAAAATCGGCCAGCTTCTTCATCTTATAAAGGAACCAGAGGTCGATCATCGTGATCTCATGAATCTCTTCGAGCGCCATTCCCGCCTTGATCGCTTCGAACACCGTAAAAATTCTCCGGTCGTCCTGCGCTTTCAGGCGTTCGGTCAGCGGCTCGTCTGAAACCGGCGGAGCGTTGAGTGTGTCGAGCGAGATTTCCGCGCCGCGCACCGCCTTCATCAGCGCCGCCTCAAAGCTCTGGGCGATCGCCATCACTTCTCCGGTCGCTTTCATCTGGGTGCCGAGCCTGCGGCTCGAGCCGGCGAACTTCTCAAACGGCCATTTCGGAAATTTGACCACCACATAGTCCACCGCCGGCTCAAAGCAGGCGCACGTTTTTCCCGTAATGTCGTTCTGAATTTCATCGAGCGTATATCCGAGCGCAATTTTCGTTGTGATTTTCGCGATCGGATATCCGGTCGCCTTCGACGCCAGCGCGGAAGAACGCGACACGCGCGGGTTGACCTCGATCACGGCATATTCAAAGCTGTTCGGATCCAGTGCGAACTGGCAGTTGCAGCCGCCCTCGATTCCGATGGCGGTAACGATATCCAGCGCCGCCGTACGCAGCATCTGATATTCTTTGTTCGAGAGGGTCAGCGCCGGAGCCGTTACGATGGAATCGCCCGTATGGATCCCGACCGGATCGAAATTTTCCATCGAGCAGACGGCAATCACGTTGCCGACGCTGTCGCGCATGGTTTCAAATTCGATTTCTTTCCAACCGGAGATGCATTTCTCGACCAGGATCTGAGTGATCGGTGAAAGATCGAGGCCGGTTTTGGCGATCTGGGCGAGCTCTTCCTTCGTATCGGCAATGCCGCCGCCCGTTCCGCCCAGTGTAAACGCCGGACGCACGATCACCGGATATCCGATCGTTTCAGCGATCGAAAGCGCGGTTTCAACGTCATTCGCGATCTCCGAGGGAACCACCGGCTGGCCGATCTTGCGCATCGTATTGCGGAACAGCTCGCGGTCCTCCGCCTTGTCGATGGCGTCGATCCCGGAGCCGAGCAGCTTTACGCCATACGATTCGAGGACCCCGCTGCGCGATAGCTGCATCGCGATCGTCAGGCCGGTCTGGCCGCCGAGCCCGGCGAGAAGTCCGTCCGGACGTTCCTTTTCAATGATCCGGGCGACGGTTTCCGCATTGAGCGGCTCCAAATAGATTTCGTCCGCCAGATGTTTATCCGTCATGATGGTAGCGGGGTTGGAATTGACCAGAACGGTGTTGATCCCTTCCGCCTGCAGCACGCGGCAGGCCTGAGCGCCGGCATAATCGAATTCCGCCGCCTGACCGATCCCGATCGGGCCGGAACCGATCACGAGTACCTTGCGGATCGAATTATCCTTCGGCATGCTCTTCTCCTCCCATCATCGAAATAAAGCGGTCAAACAAAAAAGACGTATCGCAGGGACCGGCGCAGGCTTCCGGATGGAACTGTACGGTAAAACAGTTTTTGCCCGGATATTCGATGCCCTCACAGCTATGGTCGTTCCAGTTGACAAAAGAAAGCCGTCCGATCCCTTTCAGGCTTTCACTGACGACCGTATAGCCGTGGTTCTGGCTGGTGATATAGGTGCGCGTTCCGTCAACTTCCCTGACGGGCTGATTGGCACCGCGGTGACCGTATTTGAGTTTCTCGGTTTTTCCGCCCATGGCAAGCGCCGTCAGCTGATGGCCGAGGCAGATGCCGAACAGCGGCTTTCGCCCCATCAGTTTCCGGATCTGCTCAATGCAGAACAGGTTATCCTGGGGATCTCCGGGGCCGTTTGAGAGCATGATCCCGTCCGGATTCGCCGCGAGGATCTCTTCGGCGGTCGTATTTTGCGGCACGACGGTCACCTCGCAGCCCCGGCTTAAAAGGCTGCGGATGATATTGCGCTTCGCGCCGTAATCGATCAGCGTTACGCGATACCGTACTTTTCCCTGCGGGAGAAACGTTTCGGGCGTTTTGCGGCTGACGCTTTCGACCGCGTTTTGGATCCGATACTGCGCGATCACGGAAAGATCCTCCGGAATCTGATCGCAGATCATTGCGTTCATTACGCCTTTTTCCCGCAGGATGCGCGTCAGTTCGCGGGTATCCACGCCGCAGATCCCGGGAATATTCCGTTGTTTCAAAAAGGTGTTCAGGTCGTATTGGCTGCGGAAATTCGAAGGCTCTTCGCAGAGCTCCCGCACCACGTAGCCGACCGCGGCGCTCTCCCCTTCGAAATCCTCCTCGATCACGCCGTAGTTGCCGATCTGCGGGAAGGTCTGGATCACGATCTGACCCGCATAGCTGGGATCTGTCAGTGTTTCGAGATACCCGATCACGCCGGTGGTGAACACCAGCTCCCCGAGGCTCTGCCCGGGCGCTCCGATGCGCTCCCCTTCAAATACGGCACCGTTGCTCAGCACTAAATACGCCATAGTTCCTCCTTAGAGAGTCGCCGCCATAACCGCCTTGATGGTATGCATGCGGTTCTCCGCT
>CACZON010000313.1 GCA_902782805.1 Oscillospiraceae bacterium | reverse complement strand
AATTGCGGGATCCCGTACGGTTCCGTCCGGATATACCACACCGTGCAAGCGGTTCCAGCCGTCTTCACCGATCATCAGCTCAAAGAGATACCAGCCGACGCCGTATTCTTCGTGCAGCGAGATCGCCATATCGTAGGGATTCGCACGCGCAAGGCAGCACATCTCGTTGTCGACGACCGGCTTTCCGTATTTCTTTCCGAGGGCGATCGCCGTTTCGAGCACTTCGCGCAGCCGCGCCCGGGTCGAGGAATAATCGTGGAACACGATCACGTCGACAAGCTCCGCCGTGCGGCTCGGCTCGGTCTCCCAGATGAAGATATTGCCGACGCCGATATCGTGATCGGGATCCTTTTCCTTGACGTAGCGGCAGAAATGGCGGATGAATTCCCAGGTTTTTTCCTGCTTTTCGCGCAGTTCCCGCAGATCGGGAACCGCCGGGCGGAAATCCTGGATATATTTCGGCTCTTCGTCGTACCAGGTGACGAAATTGTCGGTGTAGCCGGGTTCGTTCGAAATATCCCAGAAGAGCAGGCCCTCTTCGGTTCCGATCGCTTCATACAGCCGGTCGAAATACTCCTCGCCGATCTTCCAGCTCTCCGGCGTGCGGATCGTCTTTGAAAGCGGACGCAGCGTCTCGCCCGGCTGCCGCGCGAATTCCTCTTCGATCGGGAAGAAGAACGCGCCGAAATAGACGATCGGATTCGTCGAGATCCCGTGGCTCCAGGCGGTCTGGACGAAATCCTTTACATTTTTAAGGAACGTCTCCGGATCCGCGCGGTAGACCGAGAACGGCAGGAAGATCCGCGCGCTGTTGAGGCGCAGACGCTCGGCGTAGCCCAGATCGCGGTCGACGATCGCGTGATCGTACCTCTGCCAGAAATCGCGGTCGTTCCAGGCGTCGGACTGCGTATAGTTAAATCCGCGCAGACTCTTGTAGTCAACGATTTTTTTCATGCTCCCAAATCCCCTTTCCGAGCACTTATTCTGATTTCATTTTACAGGAGAGGCGGATCGTTCGTCAAGTGAAATTTGAAGATCGAAATTTCATTCCTTGACGGGCGCGGACGGCCTTTGCTATAATGAAAGCGGAACATCATTCGTTTTTCGTAAAAAGGAGGCGTTTTTTATGGATGTTCAGATCGGCGTGACCGCCTGGCAGCTCCCCTGCGCGCCGGAGGATTCGCTCGAATTCGCGCAGGGAGCCGGTCTTTCGTATCTCCAGCTTGATCTCGGGGCCGCAGAGGAAGACTGGCCGCTCTCGAAAAAGCCGATGCAGGAAAAAATCCGCTTATCGCGCGAGAAAACCGGCGCTGTGATCCTCTCCGTCGTCCTCAACGATCTGTGCCAGAACGGATTCGTCCGCCCAAAGGGCGACCCGAGGCGCGAAATCGCCGAAGAGACGATGCGCCGCGGGGTCGAAGCCGCCGCCGCGCTCGGCGTCCCTTCGATCTGCGTTCCGAGCTTTTTCGACAACGCGATCCGTACGCCGGCCGATCTTGAGCGCACTGCCGAAGCGCTCGCGGCCCTCTGCGACGCCGCCGCGCCTTACGGGATCAAAATCTATACCGAAAACGTCCTTTCCCCCGACGAGCTCGCCGGGCTTTTCGCGCGCGTCGGGCGCGGGAATCTGCGCCTGCTCTTCGATACGCAGAATTATTCCTTTATGGCCGGCAGCGCGGCCGCGCCGGTATTTAGGCGCTTCAAAGATCTTTGCGGCGATTTTCTCCACGTCAAAGACGGCGTCAAAGCGCTCGGCGATACCCCGCTCGGCAAAGGCGCCGCGCAGTTCACCGAAACGCTCGGGGAGATCGTTCGCGCCGGATTTTCCGGCGTTTATCTGATCGAAACCAAAATCGACGCGCCGCAGTCGCTTCTGCAGGACGTTTCGAATCTCAAAACACTTTTGGCGACCTGCCCGCGCGCATAACGAAAGCGCAGACTTCACGCAAACATCCGCATACAAAAAAAGAGGGCGTTTTCCGCCCTCTTTTTTCTGTTTTTTTACTT
>CACZON010000312.1 GCA_902782805.1 Oscillospiraceae bacterium | reverse complement strand
GGCGCCGATTTCCATGCGCTTCGCGGCGTAGCCGGGATGATAGAGCTCGTCGACGATCCCGGTTGCCAGACCGATCTGGTTGCCGTAGGAGGAATAGCCGGCCGCGGCGGTCGTAACGAGTTTGCGCTGCGGGAGCTTTCCGGCCCGCTTGAGGTGACGGACGGCGATCGTCGCCAGATCCATCAGGCAGACCGGCTTTTCGCGGTGGAGCGCTCTTCGTGTTTCGAGGTATTCTTCAAAGGTCTTCTGTAAAAGCGGATCCTCAAAGGTGACGTTGTCGATGATCGTCGAGAACGTGGTATGGCGGCAGTGATCCGACCAGTAGGTATCGATCATGCGGATCTCGGTGATGGTGGGATCGCGGCCTTCTTCCTTGAAATACTGCTGGCAGAAGGCGATATCGTCGCTGTCCATCGCAAGGCCGTACTGCGCGATGAACGCGTCGAGACCGTTCTGATCGAGCTTTGTAAAGCCGGTGAGCGTAGCGACCGTTTCGGGCAGATCGTACTGCACCGCAAGCGTTTCCGGCTTTTCGAGCGAGGCTTCGCGCGCTTCCACCGGGTTGATGACATACTTTTTGATCGCGGCAATCTCTTCTTCGGTAAGTTCGCCGTAAAGCGCGTAGACCTTCGCGGTCCGGATCTCGGGGCGGTCTTTTTGAGAGATGATCTGGATGCATTGCGCCGCGGAATCTGCCCGCTGATCGAACTGACCGGGCAGATATTCCACCGCGAACACGTACGCGTCCGGTGCGGAGAATTCTTCAGAGACGAGGTCGAGCTGCGGCTCGGAGAACACGGTCTTCTTCGCCGATTCAAAGAGCTCCGGCTCGATGTTTTCCGCGTCGTAGCGGTTCAGAAGGCGAAGATCGCGAAGACTCTCGATCCCGAGGAACTCCCGGATCTCGCGGAGCAGCGCCGCCGCTTCGTTGGCAAGTTCTTTCTTCTTTTCCACGAATACTCTGTATACCATTTACTTTGTTTCCTCCAAAGCTTTTAATGCTCTCCCGCCGATATCGCGGCGATAGTAGGCGTTTGTAAACGACACCTTCCCGGCCGCCTGATAGGCGCGGTCGATCGCTTCGCGCAGGGTCTTTCCTTTTGCAACGGCGCCGAGGACGCGTCCGCCGCTCGTAACGAGCTTTCCGTCCTGTTCGGAGGCGCCTGCAACGTAGATTTCAAAGCCGTCTTCTTCGGGGAGCGTGATCTCGTAGCCTTTTGCATATTGTTCGGGATATCCGCCCGAGGCGACGACGACGCAGCAGGCGTTTTCATCGGAGAAGCGGACGTCTTCGAACGAAAGCGTTCCGGCCGCCGTCTTGCGCATCACGGTAAAGAGATCGCTCTCCATCAGCGGCAGGACGACCTGCGTTTCGGGATCGCCGAAGCGGCAGTTGTACTCGATGACTTTCGGGCCGTCCTTCGTCAGCATCAGGCCGAAATAGAGGCATCCCTTAAAGGTCCTGCCCTCCGCGTTCATCGCGGCAACCGTCGGCTCAAAGATCGTTTTGCGGCAGATCTCGGCGATTTCGGGCGTATAGTAGGGGTTCGGCGCGATCGTTCCCATTCCGCCGGTATTGAGGCCTTCGTCACCGTCGCGGGCGCGCTTATGGTCCATGCTGGAAATCATCGGAACGACAATCTTTCCGTCGGTAAACGAGAGGACGGAGACCTCCGGGCCTTCGAGGAATTCTTCGATGACGACGGTTGAGCCGGAAGCGCCGAACTTGGCGTTCTGCATCATATCGATCACGGCCTGCTTCGCCTCGTCGATCGTCTGCGCAATGATGACGCCCTTGCCGAGCGCAAGGCCGCTCGCCTTGACGACGATCGGGGCGGAAGCGTTCTCGAGATAGGCGAGCGCTTTCGGAAGCTCGGTAAAGGTTTCGTACGCGGCCGTCGGGATGCCGTATTTTTTCATCAGTTCTTTCGAGAAGGCCTTGCTGCCTTCGATGATCGCCGCTTTTTTCTCCGGCCCGAAGCAGGGGATCCCGAGCGCCTCAAGGCGATCGACGAGCCCCAAAACGAGCGGATCGTCCGGCGCGACGACGGCAAAATCGATCGCGTTTTCCTTTGCGAACCGCTCGATCGCATCGAGATCGGTCGCTCCGATCGCAACGCATTCGGCGTCTTTCGCGATTCCGCCGTTGCCGGGGAGCGCATAAATCTTCTCAACCTGCGGGTTTTGTGCAATTTTTCGGATGATGGCGTGCTCTCTTCCGCCGCCGCCGACTACCATTACCTTCATAATCATTCCTCCGCTTTCGCGTATTCTCGGTCGATTTCGTAAAAAACAGCTTGAAGCCGCGGCGAAAAGCGGCGCGTTTGCGCTTTTCGCCGGGCTTCTTTCGGGATCAGTGATGGAACAGGCGCATGCCGGTAAAGGCCATGACCATTCCGTATTTGTTCGCCCGCGCGATCACGTCCGCATCGCGGACGGAGCCGCCGGGCTGGGCAATATAGGAAACGCCGCTGCGCTTGGCGCGGTCGATATTGTCGGAGAACGGGAAATAAGCGTCGCTCCCGAGCGCTACGCCGGAAATCTTCGATAAGTATTCCCGTTTTTCCTCTTTCGTAAAGGGCGCGGGACGGGTCACGAAGTATTTCTCCCAGACGTCGTCGCCGAGGACGTCTTCGCAGTCGTCATCGGAGAGATAGAGATCGATGACGTTGTTGCGGTCCGGCCGCTTGAGAGAGGGCTGGAATTCCAGATTCAGAACGCGGTCGGACTGGCGGAGCATGAAGAGATCCGCCTTCTGGCCGGCAAGACGCGTGCAGTGGATGCGGCTCTGCTGGCCGGCGCCGACGCCGATCGCCTGACCGTCCTTGACGTAGCAGACCGAGTTGGACTGTGTGTATTTGAGCGTTATGAGCGCGATGATCATGTCGATCGCGGCGCTGTCGGGAAGCTCCTTGTTCTTCGTCACGATGTTGGACAGG
>CACZON010000311.1 GCA_902782805.1 Oscillospiraceae bacterium | reverse complement strand
TGACTTGTTTCTCGATATCGGAAACAGTTTTATGAATGCAGAATCATGTCCGAAAAGGAGGTCCGCCTATGGCCCGGATCATTGAAATCACCGACCTCGCCGCCCCGGAGCTCGACGCCTACGCCCGGCTGACGGAACGCCAGCTTCAGGGACGCGACGAAAAGGCTACGCCCCTGTTCATCGCGGAGAGCCCCAACGTCATTCTGCGGGCTCTGGACGCGGGCTACGAGCCCGTTTCCCTGCTGATGGAACGAAAGCATATCGACGGCGCCGCCCGGGAGGTGGTAAGCCGCTGCCGGGATATCCCGCTTTACACCGCGGAGCTCTCAATTCTTACGCAGCTTACCGGTTATCCGCTGACCCGCGGCGTCCTTTGCGCCATGCGCCGCAGGCCGCTGCCTCCGGCGGAATCAATCTGCGCCGGGGCCGCGCGGATCGCCGTTCTGGAAAACGTGATGAATCCCACAAACGTGGGAGCCATCTTCCGCAGCGCCGCCGCGCTCAATATGGACGCCGTGATTCTGACGCCCTCCTGCTGCGATCCGCTGTACCGCCGTTCGGTGCGGGTCAGCATGGGGACCGTTTTCCAGATCCCATGGACGTTCCTCGGCGAGGACTGCGGCGATTGGCCATGCCCGGGCATGGAGCGTTTGCGGGCGATGGGCTTTCGTACCGCGGCCATGGCGCTGCGCGAGGATTCCCTTTGCGTGGATGATCCCCGGCTGCGCGCCGAGCAAAAGCTGGCCATCGTCCTCGGCAGCGAGGGCGACGGACTCACCGACGGCACCATTGCGCAGTGCGACTATACCGTACGGATCCCGATGTCCCACGGGGTGGATTCGCTGAACGTGGCGGCGGCAAGCGCGGTAGCTTTCTGGGAGATGAGACGCCGGTAAGGCTCTGCCCGACGCTCTGCGCACAGAAAACGGCCGATACGGCTGCTGCTCTTTTGACGATACCGCGAGAGAAGGAGCTGCGCGTCGCCTCAACGAACCCGATCGTCACGTTCCGTTTTGATCTCTTATGAAAATGCTCTGCGTTGAACCCGAAAAGGTTGAAAAGCGCAGAGCTTTTTGTTATAGTATTATTGGAATTTGATCACGGTGCGAAGAATTTTCGGGAGGATCGAGGATCGAACTCATAAAGCTTGCTTATTTCAATGATTTGACCCCCTTTTTTGCGGAGAATACTTTGAAAGGAAGGACTTAGCGTGGATCCATTATTGAAAAATATGATCGTCGATGAGATGATGAAAGACGTCAATGCTCAGACAGACGAAGAGAAGGCATATCTGCGCACTTGCTTTGAGAATATCGTCGAAGCAAATGACGGCGGCAATCGATCCGACGGCGGTTTTTTCAAAAATTTGGTCATCGATCAGATGATGAAAGACGAAAACGCGCAGTCAGACGCGGAGAGAGCCTTTACGCGCACCTGGCTGGAGAAAACGGTCGGAACGTATTTCGACGGCGGCGGTTTCGGCAGCGAGTTTTCCGGCTCGAATTCCGACCCGCTCAAGTTCGACCCGTTTAAATAGAGACAAACCGCCGGAAGGATCGAATCCGGCCGTTTGAACTCTGCTTATGTGCATATAAACATCAGAAATCAAAATCGGAAATGGAGGAACCGGTATGGATACGATGTACAGAGAAGGAAACCGCCTTGTCGTTCGCAGCGAAAACGAAAAGATCCTGATCGAATCCTGGGGAAGAAATACGGTCCGCGTACGTTCTGTCCCGATGGGGGAGATCCTCGATACCCGTTACGCGCTTCTTGAAAAGCCCGCGGGCTTCGAGCCGGAGATCGAGATCGAGATTCGGGAGGTGCAAACCCCGAGAGGGCCGATGATCCGCACGAGCGCGAAGCTGATAAACGGCGACGTATCCGTTGCGGTGAGCGAGGCGCAGAACGGCGCGCGGCTGATCATATCCCGCAAGGGAAAACCGATCCTGACGGAGCCGGAATACAGCGCGCTTCATCTTTTCAACCGCCATTTCGAGCCGATCCCCGGCGGCGACTACAAGCTGACGGTCTATTTTAACCCGAACGAAGGCGAGAAGCTCTACGGCATGGGCCAGTATCAGCAGGAGACGCTCGATCTGAAGGGCTCCGTGCTGGAGCTTGCCCAGCGCAACTCCCAGGCTTCGGTTCCGTTCGTTCTCTCGAGCCTCGGCTACGGCTTTTTCTGGCACAATCCCGCGATCGGACGCGCCAGCTTTGCCGCCAACGGCACCCTCTGGGAAGCGCAGAGCACGAAGCAGATGGATTATCTCGTCTACACGGGCGATACCCCGGCGCAGATCGTCGAGGCGTACGTCGCGTCGACCGGACTGCCGCCGATGATGCCGGATTACGGCCTCGGCTTCTGGCAGTGCAAGCTGCGCTACTGGAATCAGGAGCAGCTTTTGAACGTCGCCCGCGAATATCACCGGCGCGGGATTCCGCTCGACGTGATCGTCTGCGATTTCTTCCATTGGCCGTATACCGGGGATTTCCGCTTTGATGAAGAATTCTTCCCGGATCCGAAGGCGATGGTGGAGGAGCTCGAATCGATGGGCACGAAGCTCATGTGTTCGATCTGGCCGCAGGTGGACCGCCGCAGCGAGAATTACGGAGAGCTCCTCAAACACGGGCTTTTGATCCGCGCCTCCAAAGGGCCGAATATCGCTTCGCTCGGCGGCGAATGCACCTTCCAGTTTATCGACGCCACGAACCCGCAGACCCGCGAATACGTTTGGGAGAAGATCAAGAAGAATTACCACGACCTCGGCGTGGAGCTCTTCTGGCTCGATGAGGCCGAGCCGGAGCTGGATCCCTACGATTTCGATAATTTCCGCTACTTTGCCGGCTCCGTTCTGGAGATCGGAAATATCTATCCGCAGTACTATTCCTCGATGTTCTACGAAAACCAGAAGAAAGCCGGGCAGGAGGGGATCGTCAACCTCGTCCGCTGCGCCTGGGCGGGTTCCCAGCGCTACGGCGCGCTGGTCTGGAGCGGCGATATCCACAGCCGTTTCGATATCTTCCGCCGTCAGGTCTGCATCGGCCTGAATATGGGCATCGCGGGCATTCCCTGGTGGACGACGGATATCGGCGGATTCATGGGAGGAGAGATCCACGATCCCGAGTTCCGCGAGCTGCTCGTGCGCTGGTTCCAGTGGGGCGCTTTCTGCCCCGTGATGCGGCTGCACGGCGCCCGCAGCGACAGCACGAAGCCCAGGGAACGCGTTTTGAGCAAAAGCGGCGAAGAAAAGACCGGCTCCGGCGCCGACAACGAGATCTGGAGCTTCGGCGAAGAAAACGAGCCGATCCTTGCCGATTATATCTTCCTGCGCAACCGGATGCGCGATTATTCCCGCTCTGTTATGAAACAGAGCCACGAAACCGGCGCGCCGGTGATGCGTACGATGTTCTACGAATTCCCGCAGGACGAAGCATGCTGGGACCTCAAGGACCAGTATCTGTACGGACCGGATCTTCTCGTAGCGCCGGTGATGGTTTACGGCGCGCGCGAACGCGAAGTCTACCTGCCGAAGGGCGAAGAATGGGTTGACGCGTGGACCGGCGAGCAGTATCCGGGAGGCCGAACCGTTACCGCCGCGGCGCCGATCGAGCGGATTCCGGTATTCCTTCGCGGCGGAAAACACAGAGAACTGTTCGCGCCGACCGGAAAATAAAAAAGTGAATCAAAGCGGCTTTTGGGCCGTTTGAAATTTAACGAAAAAAGGAAGCGTCTATCACGAACC
>CACZON010000310.1 GCA_902782805.1 Oscillospiraceae bacterium | reverse complement strand
TAAACTCACGGAAGGCGATACTTTTGTAATCACGGTACTGAACCGAACAATGACGTACGAAGTCGATCAGATACGGATTGTAGAACCGAGTGATCTCGGTACAGTGGGAATCGTCCCCGGAAAGGATTACGTGACGCTCGTTACCTGCACGCCCTACGGGATCAATACCCACCGGCTGCTGGTGCGCGGGCACAGGGTAGAGAATGAAGCGCCGGAAGTAGTTGTTCTGCCGGACGCAACACGGATACCGAATTACCTTGCAATCGTTGCCGTAGGCGTACCGCTGCTGTTCCTGTTCCTTTTCGGAATGGTGATCTATTACTCCATTAAGAAACCCAAAAGACCGACGGCGCAGATCCGGGCGATGATCGCCAGAGACGCCGCGCAGTCGCTGAAACGCGAAAATGACGATCCGCAGACAAACGATGTGACGTCTGACGAAACGGCCGCCGGAGAAAGCTTTGCGGAAGAACCTTCCGAAGCGATCGACGGAGGAGAAGACTCGAAATCAATCGAGCAGCAAGATGTGTCTGGAAACGGCGATTCGCCGTAGAAAGTATAAATCATTCACCTGCCGCAAGTGCGGCGTGGATTCAACGCTTGAGCATAAAGGAGGAATTTGCCGATGCGTATAAAGAGAAGTGCAGGTCCGAGGAAGCTCCTGGCGATTTTAATCTGCCTGAGCCTGATGATCTGCGCGATAGGGGGAACCGTATTCGCCGCTGGTGAGATTGAGAAGGTTTCACTGACTGTTAAACCTACCGAGAACTTCGCGGATGAGGATGCGGAAAAAGATTTCAATGAGGCGAAGGTTGTCCTCGATCTTTATCAGATCGCGGCCGCAGAGAAGAGCACGGATTATGATTCCTACGACTTCACGCTTACGGAGCCGTTTGATACGCTCGAGGTCGCCGAGGAAATGGACGCCGAAGCCTGGCAATCCTTCGCGGCGCAGGCCGCCGGAATCGCGAAGACGAGCGGTACGCCGGTTGTGACGGGTGCAGCGCTCGGCGATAAGATCGAGAAAACGGATGATGGAGAGGCACTCCCGTTCGGCTGGTATCTTGTCATCGCGCGCGGTGAAGACGAGAAAGATTACTGGAGCAAGGACAGCGACGAGACGATTGCAAACTCCTCGGTTTATGAGTATCGCTTCTCTCCGATTCTTGTATCGCTCCCGACGAAAGACGACGTTAACGAAGACGGCTATCGGAAATCTTCTGAGGAAGACGGCGAGTGGATCGCGGATGTTTCCATTACGCTGAAATTCACCCAGAAGCAATCGTTCGGTTCGCTGACGATTTTCAAGACGATCGACAACTTCGAAGGCGAAATGGCAACCTTTGTCTTCTCGGTTGAAGCGGTAAAGGACGGAAAGGTCGTATTCTCCGATATCGCGACGATCCACATGGGCAAGAGCGGAACCAATAGCGCGACGCTTGATAAGATCCCGGCGGGTTCGACCGTTACGATCAAGGAAGTATACAAAGGCGCCAGATTTGACAGCGTCGGAAGTGATACGATCACGATCGAATCGTTCCTTGCTTCGGATGAGAACGAGGCTGAATTTGAGAACACATACAATAAGAAGATCATCGGCGGCTATGGAATCGAAAACCACTTTACTTATACAAAAGAGGCGGACGGTACCTACAGTGTTGACGTTGAGCAGCGGTAAAGGAGGATGAGGAATGAAACGTAGAAATATTTTCCTTGCGATCCTGGCTGTAGCGCTTATCCTGAGCGTTGGACTCAGCAGTGCGGCGGCGTATTTTACCACATCCGTCAAAGCAAGCGGAAGCGTTATGATCGACCTTGGACCGCATACTACGATCGAAGAACCGGATGTTTCGCGTTGGACGAAGCACGTTGTGATTAAAAACCAGGATGATTCCAAGCAGCCTGTTTATGTTCGCGCAAAAGCATTTGCGGGCAGTGAATTTACCCTGGAGTACAGCGGTGAAGGCTGGACGATCGATGACGAAGGTTTCTATCGCTACAGCGAGATTATTGCTCCCGGCGAAACGACGGCAAACGAACTTTTGATCAAAATTGAAAACATTCCTGAGGGCGTCCAGGAACGCGGCGACTTTAATGTAACCGTAGTTTATGAAGCCACTCCGGTGCTTTACGATGAAGCCGGCGAACCCTATGCCGACTGGAACCTCAAGGCGGAAGGAGGAGACCTTTGATGTTTAAAAAGATTCTTCGTTCCCCAATCACTACGGTTCTGCTCTTTGTCCTGGCAGTTGCTCTCCTGCTCGGCGGTACAATCGGCGGTGTACGTGCTGCTCCGCTGACTCCGATGAGCCAGAGCTATCGCGCAAGCATGGAAACCTCCTCGATTGCGATCGCTTTAGTGGAAAACGACGGAGAGCCCCTTGGACCCGATGCAAGCATTCTTGAATCGCTCGCAAACGGCAAAGAGCCTTTCAAGGTTGGGAAAACCTATTCCGAAAAGCTCGTAGTACGCAATACGGGAAGTATCGGCACTTATATTCGCGTATCCGTTTACAAATACTGGAGAGACGGAAACGGCAAGGCGGTCAATCTTGATCCTTCGCTGATCGCGATCAAATTCAATACTTCCGACGGCTGGACGATCGATACGGACGCATCCACCGAAGAGCGTACGGTTCTCTACTACACGAACCCGATCGCGCCTGAAAGTGATACGACTTCCTTCATTGACAGCGTTACGATCGATGGAAAAATCGTTAAGATGCTCAATGATGATCAGAAATCCTACGTTTACGACGGTATCACCTTCTATATCGACGTTGTCGCAGACGCAGTTCAGGATCACAGCGGCGAGGCAGCGATGCTCAGCGCGTGGGGCAAGACCAACGCAGCAGGTTAAGGAGGAAGCAGAATGAAAAAGACGTTTCGAATTGTAATGGCGCTCTGCCTGCTCCTGATCTTCTCGGTTTCCGTATTTGCCGGCGAACATCTTTCCGGCGCGGATAACTGGCAGGTTACCTTCACGAGCGGCGGAGAGCTCAAACCGAATTTCACCGCATCCGGTGTTGCTGACTCGATCAGCGAACTCCAGCCGGGCGATGATATAACGCTCAAGATCAAATTACTCAACGAAAACGAAAATGATACCGACTGGTACCTTTCCAACTCGGTTCTGACGACTCTGGAAGAAAGCCATAATGCCCAGGGAGGCGCCTACACGTATGTCCTTACGTACAGCGGCCCGGATGGAAACAAAGAGCTTTACAACAGCCAGACGGTCGGCGGTATCGGCTCCAACGGTCTGAAAGACGCGACCGACGCGCTCGAAGAATTCCTGCGCATCGGAACACTCAAGAAGGGTGAAGAAGCTGCAGTTACTCTGTACATTGAACTTGACGGAGAAACCCAGGGCAATGATTATCAGAGCGCGCTTGCCGATCTCGAGATGAACTTCGCGGTAGAAGTGCTCGAAACCGAAGAAGTTGTCAAGACCGGCGACGAATCGAACCTGCTGCCGTACTTCATTGTAATGGCGATCAGCGGCGCCGCACTCTTCGGGATTGCGATCTTCCTTGTAATCCGCCGCAGAAAAGATCGAAAGGAGGAGGCATAAGTGAAATTTACCAAAAGAATTCTCAGCTTGCTGCTCCTGCTCGTCTTCCTGTGCTGCTTCGCGTTAAGCGTTTCGGCAGCCGACGGCGATCCTTACACCTATAAAGTCAGGATCTTCCCCGGAAACAACGGTACGGTTGAATCCGGTGCCGACTATATCGAAATGGCCGGTATTGCGGCGAACTCCCGTGTTACGATTTCCATGCCGGACAGCTTCACGATTGCTTTCGCCGGCGATAAGATCACACTCAATGATAATACGAAATATATCATCCGCGGCGTCCGCATCAGTGGTCAGGATTCGCTCACGACGATGAACTTTGCGGTAACTCAGGATATGGATTTCGTCGTAGCGTATGGAATGCTCGGCAACGCGGTGGAGTATACGCTCAACTTCATTGATTACGCAACACGTGAAGAAATCCCCGGACATCCTCCGATCACCTATTTCGGAACAATCGGCGACAGCCCGGTTATTGCGTTCCATCACATTGACGGTTATCGTCCCCGTGCATACAACATCACCGGTACATTAAAAGATCCTTCCGACGGACCGAACATCTGGAATCTGGAATACATCCGTGAAGAGACGGAATCCTCTCAGGGCGGCGAGTCCTCCCAGGGCGGTGAATCCTCTCAGGGCGGTGAGTCCTCTCAGGGCGGAGAATCTTCACAAGGCGGCGAGTCCTCCCAGGGTGGTGAATCCTCTCAGGGCGGCGAGTCCTCCCAGGGCGGTGAATCCTCTCAGGGCGGCGAGTCCTCCCAGGGCGGTGAATCTTCGCAGGGCGGTGAGTCCTCCCAGGGCGGTGAATCTTCGCAGGGCGGCGAGTCCTCTCAGGGCGGCGAGTCCTCTGAATCGTCCCAGGGCGGTGAATCCTCTGAAAGCAGCGGATCATCCGGCAGCTCCTCTCCGTTTGATTCTTCCACTCCCGAAGAAATCATCAACATCGATGATTCCTCCAATGTCCCGTTAGGCCCCGGCGGCGGTGATGGTTCAGGCGGACTTTCTCCGATCGCGATTGCCGGTATTGCCGGCGGCGGTGTTCTGGGAATCGGTTTGATTGCATGGCTGATTGCAGCGGCAAAGAAACGCAAGAGGAAAGAATAAGATGCATCAAGAAACGTTGAATAAACGTTCCAAAACAAAGGGTGGGAAGTGGATTCCCGCCCTTTGTAACATCATCGGAACGCTGATCCTTGTTTTCGTAATTGTGACGGCGGTACCACTGTCAGTGCCGCGTTTTTTCGGCTATGAAATCTACAGCGTTGTAAGCCCGAGCATGCAGCCGGAGCTTCCTGTGGGAAGCGTTGTTTACGTAAAGGCTGCCGAACCGAAAGACCTCGCGGAAGGAGATATCATCGCTTTTTCAAGAGGCGATACCACCGTGCTCCATCGTATCGTGGAAAACCGCTCTTTTGAACGGGATTTCATCACAAAAGGCGATGCGAACTCGATCAATGATCCTGATCCCGTTCTGTATGAGGCAGTAATCGGCAAGGTGGAACACCATTTCGCAGTTTTCGGACGCTTCCTTTCGCTTTATTCCAGCGGCGTCGGAAAAATATACGCGCTGATCCTGGCGCTGTGCGGCGTGATGTTCAATATGCTTGCTTCGCTTCTGCGCAGCCGGCGGGCTGCAAAAATGCAGAATGACGCAGAGCAGGAATTATAAAATCAAATCAAAAAAAGCCGGGGATCCCGGCTTTTTTCATATCCCGGCAGCGGATGAAACCGCTGCTGTTTTTATGTTTTCGATCATTCATCCCTATGAGGCGGTCTGCTGCAAACGAAAAACCCGAAGTGTCAAGCCTCGAATTTCAGAAGCATCGCGTCACAGGAATCGAGCCTCCAGTTCAGGTCTTCGTTGCTCAGATCAAACCGTTTTCCGCTCCAGAGGTCGCGATACGTTCCGCGCGGCAAACCGGCTTTTTCCGGGGAGAAGACGATCTCCTCCGGGCAAAGCTTCCAGCCGAAAACCGCCGCGTAAGTTTCGCCGCCGATTTCTGCGGTATAGACGTGGGCGGATGAGGCGCCGTTCGGTGCGGACGGCCGGAATGCAACGCGCGAGCGGGCGATCGCGTTGACTTCCTCGTTGCAGGCAAATTTCAGCGCACGCTCGACCGCTTCGGGGCGGTCGAAATCGTCGGAAAGCAGCATCATCGCGCCGGAGATCACCGCCGTTGTATAGCGGGCGCGGGCCTCGCCTTCGCGTGTGTCGCGCGGAATATTGAAGCTTTTGAGAAGCACAATATGATCAGGATCGTTGAAATCGTAGAGCGTCCGGTTTTCCCACCACCCGTAGGTCTGCGTATTGAGAACGTATTCGATGTATTCGTTGGTACCGAAGGCGTCGCAGCAGAATCGGCGCGCGTGGCCGAAGCCGCAGGGGAAGAGCGGGGCGATCGAAAGGCTCAGGAAGAAAGGCTTGCCCATGTTTTCCGGTGAGATCAGCTCACGCAGAAATTCATAGGCTTTATTGATTGCCTGGCGTCCGGTGCGGATCGATTTGTCGAAGTGAACGCCCTCCATCGCGCCGTGGGAGAGAAAATCGATCTTCAGGTAATCGTAACCCCATTCTTTATAGTCTTCGAATTTCCGGCGCGTATATTCCCTCCAGAGCGGGTGCGTTACGTCCATCGCGTAGAGCCCGTCGACCGGCTCGAGCAGCTCTCCCCAAGGATCGCGCAGCATGATTTCCGCGAAGGTATGCCCCGGACAGCCGGGAATCTCGGTTTCAAAGCCGGTATCGCGGCGCGGGCGGAAGACAAAGGTTCCGTCGTAAAGGCCGACCTTCTGGCCCTTCGCCTTGATTTTTTCGCGGATACGAACGCGCTCGTCCTCCGGCAGCATCTGCCAGCCGCCGTCGAGATTGAGATAGACGACGCCGTTGTTCTGGAAGGAACGCGGCAGGAGCGTATCGATCATAAAATCTGCCGTACGCTCAAAGACCTCGTTGCTCATCTTGCGCGCAAGCCCGGCAAAGGTATTGAATCCAAAGGGAACGCCTTCCTCCCAGCGAACCGGCGGATGGAGCTTTTCGATCAGACGGCCGTAGTCCTCCAGCACCCGGCGCCAGTCGCTGCCGAAGAAGAAAACGAAGCGCGCGGAGGAGACGGAAACCCCGAGGATCGTTCCGTGGGGGCAGACGTCTTTCGTGCCCTCGTCCGCAACGCCGCTGATGCAGAGCAGGTGACGGGTGGAAGCGTGGGAGCAGACGATCGCGTTTTTCCAGCGGTCATAATCGATCGCGCCGAAGAGCAGACCTTCGCCGCTTTCTTCGTTGAGCAGCTCGGTCAGCTCATAGCTGCGCCTGCCGACGCGCAGCGGGACCGCTTCGTAGCGGTTCCATTGATCGTTGTCGTAGGGAACGAGCAGCATTTTTGAAAAAAGGCTGCTCCAGCAGGTCGGGCAGGCATCGTCGTTGCCGTTTGCGATCAGGGGGACGAGGCGGTTGGTCTCGATTTCGGCGCCGCTGCGGTCCGAAAGCGTACACTGCGCGCAGGGGATCCCATTTTCGATCTGCGAGAGCTTCTCGGTCAGCACAAGTCCGTTTTCCGCTTCATATCGAAGGAGAAGCGCGCCGTTTTCCTCTTCCTTTCCGAGATAACGGGCGGTGCGGGTATCAATCGCGCGTCCGTCGGCCGTTTTCGCCTGGGCATAGCCGAAAAAGAGGAGTTGTTCCTTTTCGTATAAGGCAAAGACGCCTTTTTCATCACATTTCCAAAACATCGCTTTCGCTTCCTTTCCTGTTGATTCTGAAAAACACAGTTTTTTTTATCATAATACGCAAACGCTCCGATTGCAAGGCGTTGCGCGGGAAGCCGGGAGTTTTTTGTTGAAATTCCCATAGAAAAGTGCTATAATATCAATTTGTAAAAAAGATTCCGAAACGCACGGGAGCCGCCTGCGCATAAGGATTCTCCGAAGGAGAATGAACGAGTTCATGAACGTAAAACGACGGATCGCCCTGATTCTGATGATTCTGCTTGCGCTGCTGCTGGTCGGCTGCAGCGAGCATTCGTCTGCTCTGGAGACGGCCGATCTTACTTCGCTTCATAAAATCGGCACGCAGGAAGGCGAAACCGTCTATCAGCTTGCGATCGAAAACCGCAGCGGTTTCGCGATCACGGCGCTCTCGGCAAAATGCGAGGAGAAAAAGGAGTTTACGGGGAACACCCTGAAAAAGGGAGAACCTTTTGACTACGGGGAGATCCGCCTGCTCTGCTTCGCGTCTTCATCGCCGGCCTCAGCGCCCGGTGATTACGAGATGAGCCTCGTATTGGGCCGCGATCTGTTCCGTACGATCCACAGCGTTCCGTTCTCCGAAACCGATCGCTGTACGATTTATTCCGACGGCGATTACTGCTATCTCGAATACAAAACGTTCTCGGGCGAGACGATTTCCACCAAAAAGCAGGAAAGAGCCTTGTATGAGGCGGAAGAAGAATTACAAAACAACCATCAGGGCTGTATCGGTGATGAAGGCCTGGTATATTAAGGAAGTAACGAAGAAGCGATGAAACAAAAGTACTACGCTAATTTATCGTTCCTGCGGGCATTCGCTTGTATCGCGATCGTTTTGCTTCATACGGTAAATTCCGCGGCAATTCTCTATGAGAGCCGGATCTCCCGGAGCGTCTACGCCGGATCAATGGCCGTAGTCGAGGCGCTTTCCTGGGCGGTTCCCTGCTTTTTGATGGTGACCGGCGCGCTGCTGCTCGATCCCGCGCGGGAAATTTCGCTGAAAAAGCTGTTTTCAAAGTATATTCTGCGTGTCGTGATCGCACTTGCGGCGGCGGTGCTTCTGTTCCGTGCGTTCGATATGCTTCTCAACGGCGAGGTCTTGACCGCCTCGGCGGTCGGGAGAGGCTTCCTCAATATCCTGACCGGAAAAAGCTGGTCGCACCTTTGGTATCTTTACGTTCTGATCGGACTTTATCTGCTGCTGCCGTTGTTCCGCGCAGCGGCGGAAAAGCTCTCCGTTGCGACGCTCTGGTATCTCGTCCTCGTTTTGTTTGTATTCGTGTCTCTTCTGCCGCTGCTGGAGCTGCTCGATCTTTCCGTCGGGTTTTCGATCCCCGTATCTTCGATCTATCCGCTCTATCTGTTTGCGGGATATCTGATCTTTAAAAAGCCGCTTCCGAAAGCGCTCGCGATCCTTCTGGTTCTCGTCGGCGCAGGCGGTCTGGCGGCTGCAGCGTATCTTTGTTATGACAAAGGACTTTCTTTTCTGAACGTTCTTTTGAACTATGCGTCGCCGCTTACGGCGCTGCTCTCCTGTGGGGTTTTCTCGCTGTTCGCTTCGATCCCGGCGGATTCCGGGGAGAAGAACTTCTTTACCCGAGCGCTGTGCGCGCTCGATCGGGCTTCGTTCGGGATCTATCTGATCCATCTGATTTTTATCCGCCTGATTTTGCGCTATTGGGGCGTGGATCCCTACGCGATCGGGATCTGGTCTTTTGCGGCTGTCTGCCTTGCGGCGCTTGCGGTCAGCTGGCTGATCGTCTGGATCCTCTGCCTGATTCCCGGCGTTGGAACCGTTCTCGGCGCAGCTTCGCATTTTGTCCTGAAAGCGCGGGAAGAGGGGAAAAACGATACCTCGCATCACCGTATTTCGACGACCATGATCTATCTTCTGATCGTACTGGCGGTCAGCGCAGCTGTTTTTTCACTGACTTACGGTTTTTTGCGTCATCCCGGACATTTTGCGTTCGAGCCGGTTACACACGAAACCGAGGCTGAATCCTCGCAAACGGTATCGGAGACGCCGCAGCAGAGCGAGATTTCCGAACCGGAGTCTGCCGACGAATCTTCTCAGGAGGCTTCTCAGGAGTCGTCCCGGGAAATACCTCCGGAAGCTTCCGCACCGGAAAGCTCGGAAGTAAGCACGGATGACGAAAGCTCCGCCGCGGAAACACCCGCCTATCAGGGTGTTTCCAAAGAAAAGGTACGCGAGGAGAATCCGCAGGCCGCCGCAGTGCTCGACGAAGTCGGCTGGGATCTGCAGGAGGCTTTCAATTGGGTCGCGAAATTTCCCTGGGCGAGAATGTCGGTGGATTATTCGATGGGAGCCGAATGGTTCAAGGATTTCGGCTACGAGAATCGCTACGGCAATTGCTACGTCATGGCGGCGACCTTCTGCGATCTTGCGAAGGCCCTCGGCTACGATGCGCGCCAGATGATCGGCGAAGTCCCGATGGAGCGCGGCGGCTTCGGAAAGCACTCCTGGGTTGAGATCAATCTCTCGGGAGGAACGTATGTATTCGATCCTGATTATACGAGTGAAACGGGAAAGAGCGGGTTCCTTCTGACCTATGAGCAGGGCAATACCTGGGTCTATACGAATTACGAACCCATGCTCTGATCTCACAGGAAACCGGATTTTTCCGAAAAAGCAGCTTCGGATCAGACTAATCTTTCAAAAAATCGTTTTGGATGCAGGAGACTGTGAACGTCAGGGACAAAGACGCCTGGATCCTTCACAGTCTCTTTGATTATTTGATAAAATAATTGAAACAAAGAGGCTTTAAGTCTAAAAAGCAATTAAACG
>CACZON010000309.1 GCA_902782805.1 Oscillospiraceae bacterium | reverse complement strand
CTCGCAGGTGTTGCCGTGCTGGAAATAAAGGACGTTGTATTTGCGCTGCTGATCGTCTTTGTCGTAGCAGTACGGCAGATAGACGTAAGCGGTCTTATGATACGTTACGCCGTTTTCGTAGACGCTCGTATCATAATCGAAGCGCTCGACCGTGCCCATTTTCTCCGGTACGCCGGTACGCAGATAGGGGTTCTCCTCGAAAACCGTCTCAAAGTTGAGAACTTCGCCAGGTTTCGTAATCACTTTTCTGTACTCGCTCATTGGTCTTCCTCCTTTACAATCGATCATTTTGCGGATGATTCTTTATTATCAGTATACAAGAGAATCCGAGCCCGGTCAATCTGCAAAAGGAGAGAAAATGAGCGGCTCTTTTTGAACGAAATATACGAACGGTTCCACTCGCGTTACACGGTCACCTCAGATCGCGCTTTCTGAAAACGAGCAGGCCGATCAGCGTATGGATGGTGCCGAAGAACAGATACGAAAGCATGCCTTCCGCGAAAATCACGCCTCTGGAGGCGTCGGTCGTCTGGCTGAGTATCCCGAGAATATTGAAATCGTTCAGATTAAAGAAATTCGCCCCGAACGTCGGAATCAAATAGACGATATATCGGATCGGTTCATAATCGATCAGCATGATGACCGAATTGAAGATCAGAAGCACCATCGAGAAGAGAATCGTAACGATGATCGTCGGCGCGATGCTCCGGAAAATCAGCGCCAGCATGGTGGAAACCGTTGCAATAAACGCGAACGACATGATCCCGTACAGAACGAAATACAGCACTTCCGTCCCGAGATTCAGGGAAGGATCCCAATGGAACGGGAAGAAAATCAGCGCGAGCGCTACCGTAAGGATCGCGTAGAGGACGATGACGCCCACACAGAACAGCATCGACACGATCAGATGGGAAAGATAGACGGACGAACGGCGATTCCCGGCGATCACCTTATTGCGGAGCGTTCCGTTCGAGTAATCGAGGCATACGATGATGCCCGCGAACACGGGGATCACCAGGCCGAGGTTGTTCGTGAAAGAAAACACGGATCCAATCACGTAATTCGCGTTGAGGAGCAGATCGCCCGCTTCGTTGCCGTCGAGTTCGCCGATCGCCCGGATCCCGGAGAAAAGAAGCACGGTCAGCAGCGGAAACGCGACCGCGAGAATCAGTGCGATCAGAGTCAGGCGGCTTTTGCGCAAGTGGTAAAAATCCGCTTTCAAAAGTCTTTTCATGCGATTCTCCCCCTTCCGAGAAGACGGATGTAATGATCTTCGATCGTCTCCTCCAGCATATTGACCGAACGGACCCAAAGCCCTTTCGATACGAGGATCCACATGACGCGGTTGACGTCCGCGTCACCGTAAACGGTCACCCTTCCCGTCTCTTTCACGATCTCCGCAAAGCTTCCGTCGGCTGTGAGCGCCTCTTCCGTCGCGTCGGCGCTGTCCGTTTCGATCACGATCCGGCGTCTTGCGTTGCGGTGCAGATCTTCCATACGGATCTCTTCGAGCAGCTCTCCGTGGGAAATAACGCCGATCTTCGTGCAGATTTTCTCAAGCTCCGAGAGAATATGGCTGGAGATCAGGAAGGTAACGCCTTCGCGGTTTAATTTCAGGATCGTTTCCCGAACTTCGATGAACCCCTGAGGATCCAATCCGTTCATCGGCTCGTCCAGGATGATGAAATCGGCGTCGGATACCAGGACCATGGCGATCCCGAGGCGCTGCCGCATGCCGAGCGAAAATTTACCGACTTTTCTCCGGCGGATCTCCTCGTAATTGAGCCCGACGCGGCCGATCAGCGCGATAAGCTCCTCCTCCGTCTTTTCGACGCCCGTGATATAACACTGCGTTTTCAGATTTTCCAGCGCCGTCATGCTGCGGCTCATCGTCGCCGTCTCCACGATCGCGCCGGTTCTCCTGCGCACCTCGAAGATCTCCCGCGAACTGTTCGGTACTTCGTAGAGGGAATACGAGCCGGAAGTCGGCGCTGCGAGTCCGGTTACCAGACGGATCAGGGTCGTCTTCCCGGCGCCGTTCTCGCCGACAAAGCCGTAGATATCGCCTTGTTCAATATGCAAGGAAACTCCCTTTACAGCGAAATTTCCCTTGTATACCTTTGAAAGACGGTCTGTTGTCAGTACGTTCATTTTATCTTCCTCCCTTTGGACAGTCTTCTTTTAGCATTGCGTAGATATAGGTATCCTTCCAGCGGGGATTGCCGTTTTCATCCCGGAAGAAGAATATGTTTTCCTTAAGAAGCGCTTCCCGGCGGAACCCGGCGGACTCCAGCAGCCGCCAGGACGTTTCGTTTCGATTCGTTCCATTTCCGGTTTCTCCGTTATTCGTTTTCGTGGATCGTTTTCAAGATAAAGTCGACCGCCAGCGCCTGCTGATCCGACGCGGAAATCAGCGCTTCCCCGTCGCCGGACTGGATGCCGTAATCGCCGAACTGCGCGTGATTGCCGCCCGGGATCACGTATTGCACAGCGTGATCGGTCGCATACGCGCGGCCCTTTTCGACCTTTTCCAGATTCAGAACGCCGTCCTCGGAGCCGTAGACGATGATTTCGAGATCGTCCTTCGGAAGCGGATCCGTAGGATAAGCAGCGCAGAGGACCGTGCCGGCAAATTCGTCATGCTCCGAGGCGTAGACGGCCGCCATGGCTCCGCCGAGAGAATGTCCGCCGATAAACCAGCGGTCGTATTCATAGGACGAAAGGATTTCGCCCGCTTTGTTTTTGCCGAAGATCGCCAGCCGGAACGGCATTTCTACAAGGCATACGTCGATCCCCTTTTCCGCCAGAAGGCGCAGGAAGGGCGCGTAGGCCGTCTCCTCCACCTTGCCGCCCGGATAGAAAATCAGCGCGTCTTTTTCCGAGGGGCCGTCGAAGAACCAGCCGTAGTCCGTTTTTGAAACGGACACGGCCGCGTCGGAAACGAGCGCCTGCTCCGCCGAGGGCGAGGCGTGGTAATAGATCCCCGTATACAGGAAGAAGCCGCCCAACAGCAATATCAGAATCACCAGCGGGATGATCCAGCCTTTTCGTTTCATTCAAAATCGCTCCCTCAAATGGTCGTTCAGAGATCCGAGAGGATCTCGTTTGCACGTTTCAGGATCGGGATTTCCCGGTTGGCGATCAGCCTTCCGAGCTTTGAATCCCGGCAGTTTTCGTATTCCGCCAGAGCGTCTTCGTACCGGAGCTTCAGCGTGGAAATATGATAGACGTTGATTTCGTCCTCGGTCATCCGGGTATCCCCGAAGGATTTTACTTTGCAGAGATAGTAATGATTGAGATTGTGG
>CACZON010000308.1 GCA_902782805.1 Oscillospiraceae bacterium | reverse complement strand
AGCTCGTCGATTTTCAGGTAATCCGCCGTATCGTAGCGGTGGTTCGAATAGGCCTTGAAAATCGGATTGAGATAGAGGACGGAAACACCGAGTGAAGCGAGGTAATCGAGCTTTTCTGCGATTCCCCGGAGATTTCCGCCGTAGAAATCGCAGTTGAGGATCTCGCCTTCTTCATTCGGCTCGAAATCGGGAATCTCGCGTTTGTCTTTATGGATCCGGTAAGGCGTCAGTTTCCCCTGCGCGGGAAGAATTCTGCCGGCGTCGTAAAAGCGGTCGGGGAAAATCTGATACAGGATTTTTCCCGCGTACGCCTTCGGCGGCGAAAAGGACGCAGGAAGGCAGGAGAGCTGCCAGAGCTCTCCTGCCTCCATATTGGTCTGATCGAAGCCTTCCCGGTAAAGGGAAAAGGATTCATGTTCGGTTGTGATGCGGAACGAATAGAAATACAGGCCTTCTTTCTCGAGAGAGAAAACGACCGAATAAACCTCGTAATCCGTATCGGAGCGGATCATTTTCATTGGAAACTCGGCGAAGATTTCTCCGTTTTCATGTCCGAAAACGAGCTTCGCTTCCCGCGTTTTGCAGGAGACCGGAATCTGTACGCTGATCCGGCAGCTTTCGCCGGGCAGAAGCGTTCCGAACGGTTCCTTGAAAAGAGGATCCTTGCTGTCGTAAAGAATTCGCATTAAATCATGTTCCAGATTCTCTGCGCGTATTCAAGGACGGATCGGTCCGCCGAGAAGATGCCGGCTTTTGCGATATTGCAAAGCGACATGCGCAGGAATTTTTCCTTTTCGAAATACGTATTGCTGATCTGATCCTGAGCTCTGCGGTAATCGGCGAAATCCGCCAGCGTCATGTACTGGTCGGCTGCGCCGAAGCGGGTGGTCAGCAGAGAAGCGTAGACGTTGTCGAAGCGTCTTCCGAGCTCGCCGGAGATCAGCATCTGAACCACGTCCTTCAGCGCCGGATCGGCATCGAGGAATTCCTGCGGACGGTAGCCGCGCGCCCAGAGCTCGTTGACCTGATCGACGTTCATGCCGAAGAGGAACATGTTCTCTTTTCCGACCTGCTCGCAGATTTCCACGTTTGCGCCGTCCATCGTGCCGAGCGTGACCGCGCCGTTGATCATCAGCTTCATGTTGCTGGTGCCGGAGGCCTCCTTACCGGCGACCGAGATCTGCTCTGAGATTTCTGCAGCCGGGATGATGATTTCGGCGAGCGATACGCGGTAATCCTCGATGAAGACGACTTTCAGTCGGTCGCGCGTGACCGGATCGGAATTGACGATGCCGGAAACCGTGACGATCAGGCTGATAATCTCCTTTGCAAGATCGTATCCGGCGGAAGCTTTCGCCGCGAAGACGAACGTTCTCGGCGGATACTTCGCTTCGGGATGATCATGGAGATACCGGTAGAGATACAGGACGTGGAGAATGTTGAGCAGCTGACGTTTGTACTCGTGCAGACGCTTGACCTGAACGTCGAAAATCGAATCGGGGCTGACGTAAACGCCGTTGTTTTCCGCGATATAGTTGGCGAGGCGGATCTTGTTGTCGCGCTTGATCTGATCGAGGCGGGAAAGGACGGACGAATCGTTCCCGAATTTCAGAAGCGCTTCCAGCTTCATCGCGTCTTTCATGAAGCCGTCGCCGATCAGTTCCTTGATAAAAGCCGTCAGTTCGGGGTTCGACTGGCAGAGCCAGCGCCTCCAGGCGATCCCGTTCGTTACGTTGCAGAAGCGTTTCGGATCGATGTTGTAGTAATCCTTGAAGATCGTCGTTTCGAGGATATCGGTATGGAGCTTCGAAACGCCGTTGATCGTATGGCAGCAGGCGAGGCAGAGGTTTGCCATGCGGACCTCGCCGTCGGCGATTACGGCCATGTAGTTGATCTTTCCGTAATCGTAGGGATAGATCTGCCAGAGCTGTTCGCGCAGACGGCGGTCGATCTCTTTGCAGATCGAATAGATTCTGGGGAGCTGCTCCTCAAAGAGCCATTCGCTCCAGCGCTCCAGCGCTTCGCTCATAACCGTATGGTTGGTATAGGAAAGCGTGCGCTGCGTGATGCTCCAGGCGTCGTCCCAGCCGTAGCCGCATTCATCCATCAGCAGGCGCATCAGCTCCGGAACGCAAAGCGCCGGATGCGTATCGTTGATATGGATCGCAACGTAATCGGGAAGATTATCGAGCGTTCCGTAACGTTTGAGATGATTGGTCAGAATGCTTTGCAGCGACGCGCTGACGAGCAGATACTGCTGGCGCAGACGCAGACGTTTGCCTTCGGTGTGATTGTCGGCGGGATAGAGCACCTTCGAAATAACTTCCGCCATCGTGTTCTGTTCCATCGAGCGGACGTATTCTCCGCGCGAGAACGCAGTCATATCGAAGCTCGGGAGCGTCGCGCTCCAAAGGACGAGCTTGTTGACCGCCTTGCTGCCGTAGCCGGAGATATACATATCGTATGGAACGGCGGTGATGCTCTGGTATTCGATCTGTTCGACGCGGAACCGGTCGTTGTCGTACCATTCCGATACCTTTCCGCCGAATTTTACAACGTAGCTTTCGTCCTCTCTCGGCTGCAGCCATACTTCGCCGCGGTCGAGCCAGTTATCCGGGAATTCCGT
>CACZON010000307.1 GCA_902782805.1 Oscillospiraceae bacterium | reverse complement strand
GACTTTATCCTTGCCGAACCGGTCGCAGATCAGATCCGCCGTTTTGCAGAGGATCTTGAGGAGCGAATCCTTTCCGACCGCTTCGTAGAAGGCAACGGCGGCTTCGATCATATGGCCGCTGCAGTACATTTCGTGCCAATCCTGAAGATTCATCCACTTTTTGTCCGGCTCCTTGACGAGGAAATAGGTATCGAGGTAGCCGTCTTCGGCCTGGGCTTTTCCGATCAGGCGAATCACTTCGTCGGCCTTTTTTTCAAGCTCCGGATCCGGACGCAGCGCCAGCGAATAGGCGACCGCTTCGAGCCATTTGGCAACGTCGCTGTCCTGGAAAACCATTCCGTAGAATTCGCCCTTCGCCTCCCCCGCCGCGATCCGGAAGTTTTCGATCGCGTGGCTTTTGGCAGCCCCTTCGACACGGTCCTCGAGGATCTCGTACTGATACGGGATGACCGTATCCATCACGAGCTTCTGCAGCGGGGACCAGAACGAATCGTTGACGCGGACCTTGGAAACGCTGTTGAATTTTTGAACTTTCATCTTGTTTTCCCCCTTTAATCCTCGACCTCGAGCGGAACGAAACAGAATTTCGTACAGTCGACGAGGCCTCTGTTTGTCAGACGCAGTTCAGGCAGGCAGGCGAGCGCGAGCAGCGCCATCGTCATGAAAGGCGACGGGATGTCGCAGCCGATCTCCTTCCAGGAAGCATCCAGTTTTTCAACAATCGCGCTCATTTCTTCGAGCGTTTTTTCACTCATCAGGCCTGCGATCGGAAGCTCCACCAGGCCGAGCACCTTGCCGCCGGAAACGGTAACCATTCCCCCGCCGCATGCAATCAGCGTATTCGCGGCGAGCGCCATATCGTCATCGTTTGTGCCGACAACGAGCAGGTTGTGCGCATCGTGAGAAACCGTCGAAGCCATCGCTCCGTTTTTGATATCAAATCCCTTGACAAACCCTCTGCCGAACGTTCCGGTTTCGTGATGGCGTTCAAAAACGAACGCCTTGCAGAGGTCCTGCTCCGGATCAGCCCAAAGCATACCGTCCTTCGCTTTCAGTTTGACGTGCCGTTCGATCGTTCCGACTTTGGCGGGAATGATCTCCATCACGCGGACCGTGACCTCCTCCTTCGACGCCGGGATCCGGAACGTGTCCGCCGTGATCGGATCGCGGACATGCATCGAATGCGTCGCGTTTTCCGGATAGGTATACGGCGGGAACTCGGAAAGCATTTTTCCGTCCTGTGCAACAAGTTCCCCGTTGATCCAGACTTTCGTGACGTGGGCTTTGCGGATGTCGTCTATCAGAACCATATCCGCGCATTTTCCGGGCGTGATGCTTCCGAGTTCATGATCCATCTGGAAGCACTGGGCGCAGTTGAGCGTAACCATCTGGTACGCGACGACCGGATCGGTTCCTTCTTCGATCGCGCGGCGGACGATATGATCCAGATGTCCGACCGTCTTGAGCGTATAAGGGTGCGTATCGTCGGAACAAAGGATCGCGAACCGGGTATCAACGTGATGGTGCGTGATGCTCTTGACCGTTTCCATCAGATCGTGCCAGGCGGATCCTTCGCGGAACATTGCGTACATTCCGCGGCGCATTTTTTCCAGCGCGTCGATCGCGCGGGTCGATTCATGGCAGCAGCGCACGCCCGCCGCGATATATCCGTTAAGGCCGCTTCCGGTCTCCGGCATGGAATAATGGCCGGTCACGATCTTGCCGGCCTCCAGCGTTGCACCGGTAATTCCGTGCGCGTGTTCCGTTGAAGAGAGAATCCCGGGAAAATTCATCATTTCTCCGAGCCCGACGCATTCTTTCCATTTCATCGTCTCGGCAATCTCCTCCGGGCCGATAAAGGAGCCGGTATCCTCGAATCCGGGAACCGCCGGGACGCAGGAAGGCGTCGTCAGCATTGCCTTGAGCGGCGTGCGCGCCGCATCGTCGAGCATATAGCGGATTCCGTCGAGTCCCAGCACGTTGCAGATCTCGTGCGGATCCATATAGATGCCGACCGTTCCGTGCGGAATGACGGCGCGGGCATATTCGCCGACGCCCATCATCGACGATTCCACGTGAATATGCCCGTCGAGGAAACCGGGTGCCAGGTATTTGTCGTTGGCGTCGATCACCTTTGTGTCCGGTCCGATGCAGTGGGAAGCGTCGCCGACGAGCGCGATCCTTCCGCAGGCAACCGCAACGGACATCCCTCGCTGGATTTCATTCGTACAGACATTGATCAGCCTTGCGTTTCGGATCACCAGATCCGCGGGTTTCGCGCCGACTGCAACCGCCGTCAGATCACGGCTGCACTCCCAGAGCGGCGTTTTGCAAAACGTGTTGATCACGGTTTTTCCTCCTTATTGTTCGTTCGTTCAGAGCGAATAGCAAAGTTTATAGGTTTCGTGAATCACGCTCATGAGGTTGCCGACCTCGTGAGCGTCGCCGATGATATGGAGCTTTTCTTCCGGGAAACCCGCGGCAAGCAGCGCGTCGGCAAGCGTCCGTTCCGGCAGATAGCCGACGGAAAGGATGCAGCTTTCAGCCGGGATCGCTTTCTCTCCTTCCGGCGTTTTCACGCGCACCTCAAAACCGTTTTCGCTGTCCGAAGCGCCGAGCAGCGAGGTTGAGGTCAGCACCGGGATTTCATAATAACGGATGATTTCCCGCAGCATATTCGAATTCGCCGCGCAGAGTCCGGGCACCTGAAGAATATCCTCCTGCATTTCCACAACGGTCGGCTTCTTCCCGTGCAGCGCGAGATCGTAGGCAATCTCAACGCCGGTCAGGCCGCCTCCGACGACAACGACGTTCCCGCCGGTTTCCTTTTCGCCGCGCAGATATTCGATCGCTTCCATGACGCGCGGGGAATCGAGGCCTTCAAGCGGGAGCTTCCGCGGCTTCGAGCCGGTCGCGGCGATCACTTCATCGTAATCCTTCAGCAGCTCGACCGTCGCTTCGCACCCGAGGCGGACGTCGACTTTGAGCAGCTCCATCTGGCGGCGGTACCAATCGAGCAGCATTTTGTCTTTTTCTTTGAAGGACGGCGCCGCCGCGGCGATAAAGACGCCGCCGAGCTCGCCGCTCTTTTCGAAAAGCGTGACTTTATGGCCGCGCAGGGTCAGGATCCGCGCCGCTTCCATTCCGCCGACGCCTCCGCCGACGACCGCAACGCGCTTTTCCTCTTTCGCGGGGGTCAGCTTCCAGTTCGTTTCCTCCATCGTGACCGGGTTGATCGCGCAATGCGCCATCGAAACGCCGCGGCTTCCCGGTCGGCGGACGAGACCGACGCCGAAGCAGCCGTTGTGGCAGG
>CACZON010000306.1 GCA_902782805.1 Oscillospiraceae bacterium | reverse complement strand
GTGCTCGACATGAAGGACGAGCGTCTGGAAAGGGCGAAGGCATTCGGCGCGGACATCGTATGGAATCCGTCGAAGGTCGACGTCGTGGACGAGATCATGAAGATGACCGACGGCTACGGCTGCGACATCTATATCGAGGCGACCGGCCATCCGTCCTCCGTTCGGCAGGGCATGAGCATGATCCGCAAGCTCGGCCGTTTCGTTGAGTTCTCCGTATTCGGCGAGCCTACGACCCTTGACTGGTCGATCATCGGCGACAAAAAAGAGCTCGACGTTCTCGGCAGCCATCTCGGACCGTACTGCTATCCGTACGTGATCGAAAAAATGACAACCGGCGAAATCAAAACGAACGGCGTCGTAACGAAGAAATTCGATATTTCGGAGTGGGAGACCGCGTTCGATTACGCAACGGGCAAATACGGCGATATCAAGGTTGCCGTCGTTTTCGACAAGGAATAATTCCCAAAAGATACGTCTTCGAAAAACCCGCGCCGCTTCGGCGGCGCAGGTTTTTCTTTTTTTGTTCGAAAAAACGGCTTCAGAATTCGAAAAACGATTTACAGAACGGCGGTTTTAAGGTATATTGAAAACAGAACGAACGCGATCATCTGCGTACGAAAGGAAATGATAGAATGGAAAACCGTGTCTGCAAAATACTTGGAATCGAATACCCCGTTGTTCAGGGGGCGATGGCCTGGACTTCCATGGCGCCGCTGGTAGGCGCCGTCTCCGAAGCGGGCGGCCTCGGTGTTCTGGGCTGCGGCTTTATGCCCGGTCCGGTCATCGCGGGTCAGATCGAAGCGATCCGCAGCATCACAGAGAAACCCTTTGCGTGCAATATTTTCCTCGATCCCGGACCTCAGCTTGAAATCAACTGCTCCACGCTCGAGAAGATTCCCGTTCCGGCGGTCTATCTCGATACGCTCAATCTTCTTGATTACGAGATGGCTTCGCGTATTTACGAGCGCATGCACAAGACCGGCGCAAAGGTCGTTGCCAAGGTCAACTGCCTTCAGGACGGCCTCGTTGCCGAGAAAGCCGGCGCCGACGTCATCATCGCGAAGGGCGTGGAAGGCGGCGGCCACAAGGCGCGTATTTCCGGCCGCGTACTGTTGGCGGAGCTCGTTGAAAACATCTCCTCCGTTCCGATCCTCGCTTCCGGCGGGATCTATACGGCGCGCCAGGTTGCCGGGCTGTTCGTTGCCGGCGCGGAGGGATTCGAAATGGGAACGGCATTTATGACGTCCGCCGAATGCCCGACGCACCCCAACGTCAAGGCAAAGGTCCTCTCCGCGATCGACGACGACGTCGTCTCCTGCGGCGAGTCGACCGGCGAGCCGAGCTGGCAGATCCGCAACGCTTTGGCGGAAAAGCTCATCGAGATCGAGGCAAACCATCCGCGTGCCGAGGCTGCAAAGCTTTTGATGGAAGCGTCCGCCGGTTCGCTTGCGAAGGCTTCGCGCGACGGCGAGGTTGAAAACGAAGGCGCCGTTCTGGCCGGTCAGGTCTGCGGTCTGATCCACGAAATCAAAACCTGCCGCGAGTTGATTGCCGGGCTTTGCACGGAAGCGGAAGCGATCCTCCAAAAGCCCCATACAATCGGCTTTTAACAATTCGATTTTCATTGAATTAGAACAGCAGATGTGATATAATAAAAACAGGAAGCAATTTTCATCAACAAACGACGAAAGAGTGAAAGGAGACTATTCATGAGACTGATTAAGTTAAACAACGGCGTTGAGATTCCGGAAATCGGCTTGGGCGTATTCCGCACAGAAAACGGTGAAGAGACGGTCAACGCGGTCAAGTGGGCCCTCGAAGCAGGCTATACCCATATCGATACCGCGAAGATGTATCAGAACGAAGAATCCGTTGCCGCCGGCATCAAAGCGGCCGGTTTCAAAAGAGAGGACGTCTTTATTACTTCGAAGATCCTCCCGGCGGATATCATCCTCGGAAAAACCGCGGAAGGTTTCGATGAGACGCTCAAAAAGCTCGATTCCGATTACGTCGATCTGATGCTGCTCCATTTCCCGATGAAGGATGAAATGAACATCGCAGCCTGGAAAACGCTTGAAAAATACTATAAAGCCGGAAAAGCGAGAGCGATCGGCATCTCCAACTACGGCGAGCGTCAGCTGGACGTTCTTCTTGCAAACGCCGAGATCATTCCGGCGGTCAACCAGACCCATATCGATCCGACGAACAACCTGAAAACCCGCATTGCCTACTTCATGAGCAAGGGCATCTATATGGAAACCCACAGCGGCTTCGGCGGCACGGGCAGAACGCAGGCAATTCTCGGCCATCCGAAGATTGTTGCGCTCGCGGAAAAACTCGGCAAAACCCCGGCTCAGGTCGTCATCCG
>CACZON010000305.1 GCA_902782805.1 Oscillospiraceae bacterium | reverse complement strand
TGATCGTCCGGTAGCCCTTGATCGCGCCGACCAGAGCGAGGCCGATCCCCTGATTGCCGCTCGTCGGCTCGACGATGATCGAATTTTTACTCAGTTTTCCGGCTTTTTCCGCCTGCTCGATCATATTGAGCGCGGTGCGCGTTTTGATCGAACCGCCCACGTTGAGGGCCTCCATTTTGACGAGCACCTCTGCGCTGCCGGCCTGAGGCATCCGCTGAAGGCGGATCAGCGGCGTATTTCCGACCGCTTCTAAAATGGAATCGTAAATCATAAAAAACAAAATCCCTTCTGTTTCATTGAAAATCGGCAACGGGAAGCGCCCGGTCCTTTGCCGCGGAGTATTCCGAGCGGAACAGAACCGTTTCGACCACCTCGAGCGTTTCGTCGCCGCGCCGGTAGGGATGCGTCAGGTAGCGGTGCATCCCGACTTTTTCCTGCAGCCGGCGGGAGCCCTCGTTGAAGGAAAAATATCCGCAGCTCAGGTAATCGAGTCCGCAGTCTTCAAAGAGCCGGCGGATCGCTTCCCGCAGCAGCTCTGTCATCAGACCGCGGCGCTGATAGGCTTCGTTGAGCGCGAAGGCGGCGCAGAGTCCCTGCAGCTGTGAAAGAACAGGATCCGTGAGAAGGAAAGGGTAGACCGCAAGGGAAAAATGGCCGATGACCTTTCCCGTTTCCCGGAAAACGACCGCGAACTTCGGCGGAACCTGTTTTTTGCGGGGCAGAAGCTTTGAAAAGGCGGTCTGAGCTTCTTCCCGGCTTTTATACTCCGGGATTCCGGAAAGCCGCCGCAGCTCTTTCTGGGAGGTGAATTCGCAGAAATCATCGAAATCTTCCGCGCGGAACTGCCGCAGATACAGCCGCTGCGTTTCTACGGACTTTTCCGCGAGAATCGACGCTGTTTTCCGCAGCAGCTTCTGAAAGGAACGTTCGCTCATAACAAACCTCCCGGATGATTTGACTGCGTAATTCATGAGCCGCGCAAACCGTTACGACGGGAAGACGCGGATCAGGACCCCGACAGCTGCTTTCTGGTTTTAACCGTCGCCGCGTAGGCGCTGTTGCAAAGGCCGAGGATCGCCGAAAGGATAAACAGTGTTTCGATTCCAAGTGTCTGCCAGATCCATCCGCCGAAAAGCGCGATCAGGATCGTGATCAGATGGTTGACGGAAACTCCGGTCGAAATCGTGGCGCGCATCTCGTTCTGGTCGTCGGAAATATCCTGTACGTAGACGTTGGAAGCCATTGAGGCGAGTGAGATGATCGAGTCGAGAACGTAGTTGACGCAGCAGACGATAAAGGCGATCTCCTTCGGGAACAGGTGGTGTGAGAACCCGTAGAAGAAGCAGACGATAACAAGAATCAGCGTATCGGAAATCATGACGATCTTGTAGCCGAGGCGGTCGATGATTTTTCCGATCAGCGGAGAGAAGAAATACGAGCAGATTGCGGAAACGGCGAACAGAATGCTGATGACCATCGCGTTCGCGCCGTAAAGCAGAATCAGAACGTACGGACCGAAGGTGAAGAACACCTGCTTGCGTGCTCCGTAGAAGATCTCAAGCATATAGTACTTTGTGAACTTTTTCCGGAAATAGAAACGCCGCTTTGTATCGTCGGTCTCGCTCGTGCCGCGGATGCGCATCGAAAGGACTGCGGAAACTGTGAGAATCCCGGCGGAAATCGCGAAGAACAGACGGAAGGGGCTGAAAGACGCGAGCAGCGCGAAGGCGGCGATTACGACAAGATATCCGGAAAGCGTGCCGATCTGGTAGACGGCGTTCTGATGTCCCAGAGCGGTCCCGCCTTTTCCTTCCTTCGCGTAGCTTAAGGAGAGCGTGTTCTTCATCCCAAGCTGGATATGCTCGCCGAGCGAGTGAATGAAGATCGCGATCGTGACAAGAAGCTTTGTCGGAGAAACGACGGAGAGCATGCCCATTCCGACAAGCATGATCACCGCGCCGAGCTTGTACATCCGTTCGGCTGAGAATGTGTAGAAGACCGCAAGAATGAAGACAAGGAAAAGCCCCGGAAGCTCCCGGAAGAATTCCGCGACGCCGCGGTCGAATTCTCCCATCGAAACGATTTCGGCGAGATAGTTGTCGATCATTCCCTTATAGATT
>CACZON010000304.1 GCA_902782805.1 Oscillospiraceae bacterium | reverse complement strand
CGCGCATCACGAAGTGCTTGTTGTGGTCCGGGCCGCTCTCGGATTCGAGCTGATATTCGATCACGTCTTCGGGGTTTTTCTGAACGATCTCCTGCAGAAGCGTTTTATAATCCTTAAACGCGTTTTTCTGCTTTGGGGCGCTCATCGCCGGGATCACAAAACGCAGAACGAACCGGCCCGCCGCCTCGATCCCGCCGTCGAGATAGATCGCCGCGGTAATCGCCTCGAACATATCGGCGAGAATGCTCGCGCGTTCGCGGCCGCCGCCGCGCTCCTCCCCGCGGGAGAGGCGCATATATTCCCCGACGCCGAGCTCCTTTGAATAGCCGCAGAGCGCTTTTTCGCAGACGAGCGAGGCCTTCAGGCGCGTCAGTTCGCCTTCGGGCAGCTTCGTATTGCGAAAGATGTAATCCGCCGTAATCGCGCCGAGAATCGAATCGCCCAGAAATTCGAGCCGTTCGTAGCAATCCTCGCGCTTGTTTTTCGATTCGTTCGCAAAGGAGGAATGCGTCAGCGCGGTCTCGAGCAGCTTTCTGTTTTGAAAAGCGTACCCGAGCTTTTTTTCAAAAACCGAAAGATCCATTATTCTTCCTCGTGAAGCGCTTCGATCGCTTCTTTGATATATTCGATCGCGTTCGATTCCACGTATTCCTTCGTCAGACGCAGCGCGTTATAGAAGGTCTGCTCGGTTGAGCTTCCGTGGGCCTTGAAAACCGGCTTGCGCGTTCCCATCAGCGGAGCGCCGCCGTATTCGTTGTAATCCATTGATTTTTTGAAGGACTTCATATCGCCGAGGACCATCGCCGCGGCGAGTTTGTTCTTGAGACTCTTCGTAAAGACTCCCTTGATCTTATTGACCAGCTCGCGCGCAACGCCCTCGTAGAGCTTTAGAACCACATTGCCGGTAAAACCGTCGGCGACGATCACGTCCGCTCCGTCCGCCGGGATTTCCCGCGCTTCAACGTTGCCGATAAAATTCAGGCCGGTTTCTTTGAGGAGCGCGTACGCTTCGCGGATCGTCTGGGAACCTTTGTGCTCCTCCACGCCGACGTTGACAAGGCCGACGCGGGGCTTTTCGATCTTCATGACCTTTTCCATATAGGCGCTGCCCATGATTCCGAACTGGCGGAGCATATCGGGCGAACAGTCGTTGTTGGCGCCGGAATCGATCAGCATGAAGAACCCTTCCGCCTTGGGCATGATCGGCGCAAACGCCACGCGGCGCACGCCGCGGATCCGCTTGACGATCAGGGTTCCGCCGGAGACGATCGCGCCGCTGCTGCCGGCGGAAACGAACGCGTCTCCCGCGCCTTCGTTGAGAAGCCGCATCCCGACCGCGATCGAGGAATCTTTTTTCGTTTTGACGACGCACATCGGATCGTCGTCCATATCGACGACCTGCGTCGTATTGACAATTTCCGTCTTTTCGAGCGAAATCCCGTTTTCCCCGGCGACGTTCCGGATGGTCTCCTCGTCGCCCGTCAGCAGGATTTCCACTCCGAGCTCACGGACCGCTTTTGCGCAGCCTTTCAGGATTTCGAGCGGAGCGTTGTCTCCGCCGAACGCGTCTACGATCAGTTTCATATGGCATCCTCCCTGATTCTTTGATCCAGTATTTCCAGTGAGCGGGCTGCAAGGGCCGCATAACGTTCTTTTTTATCGCGGATCGGAGTTTCCAGCGGCGGAATGATTCCGAAATTCGCACCCATCGGCTCAAACGGGACCGAGGGGCTGTGGGCAACATGATCGAGCAGCGCGCCGATCATCGTTTCCTTCGGCAGCGGACGGAATTCGGTTCCGAGGATCCGCGCCGCCGCGGCTTTTCCGGCCATGATTCCGGAAGCCGCCGATTCCATATAGCCTTCGACGCCGGTGATCTGGCCGGCAAAGAAGATGTTCGGCATTTCCTTGAGGCTCTGATCCTCCCGCAGCAGACGCGGACCGTCGAGGAACGTATTGCGGTGCATTACGCCGTAGCGCATAAACTGCGCGTTTTCAAGGCCCGGGATCATCCCGAAGACGCGCTTTTGCTCGGCAAACTTCAGGTTCGTCTGGAATCCGACGAGGTTATAGAGCGTGCCTTCGGCGTTTTCCGTCCGCAGCTGAACGACCGCCCAGGGGCGCTTTCCCGTTTTCGGATCGCGCAGGCCGACCGGCTTCATCGGGCCGAAACGCAGAGAATCAAGCCCGCGCGCGCCGAGGATCTCCACCGGCATGCATCCTTCGTAAACCCGTTTGTCGTCGTTTTTTTCAAAATCGTGAAGCTCGGCGCCTTCGGCATGGATCAGCGCGTCGTGGAAGCGTTCGTACTGCTCGCGATCGAGCGGGCAGTTGAGATAGGCGTCGTCGCCGCCTTTTCCGTAGCGGGAAGCAGCGAAAATCTTGCTCATATCGAGGCTTTCCGCGGTTACGATCGGCGCCGCAGCGTCGTAAAAGCTCAGTGAGCCGCCGCATTTCTCGGCAATTTTCGCAGCAAGTGCTTCGGAAGTCAGCGGCCCGGTTGCAATGATCGTCAGGTCGTCTTCCGGCAAAGCGGCAAATTCTTCGCGCCGGATACGGATCTTCTCTTCCCCTTCGATTTTTTCCGTTACGAGCTGTGAGAAAAGATCGCGGTCGACCGCCAGCGCGCCGCCCGCCGGAACGCGGCATTCGTAGGCGCAGGGAACGAGGAGCGAACCGAGCCGACGCATCTCTTCCTTCAAAAGTCCGCCCGCGCTTTCTACGCGTTCCGCTTTCAGTGAGTTCGAGCAGACCAGCTCCGCGAGCGTCTCTTTATGGTGCGCAGGCGAAAACCGGACCGGCTTCATCTCGTAAAGATCGACCTCAACGCCCGCTTTCGCAAGCTGCCACGCTGCCTCGCAGCCGGCGAGGCCCGCGCCGATTACATTAACCTTTTTCATTTTTCCTGATAACCCTTTCATAACCGCAGTCCTCCGCGGCGCAATAGAGTTTTTCCTGTTTTCCCTTTTTCCGGAACAGCGTCTTGCCGCAGTTCGGGCAGGTTTCCGCGGTCGGTTCGTCCCAGGAGGCAAAGGTGCAGGCGGGATAGCCGCTGCATCCGAAGAACACCTTGTTGCGGCGGCTCTTGCGCTCGACGATTTTTTTGCCGCACTTCGGGCAGGTGCCGGGCGTCTCCTTGACAATCCGCTTGATATTTTTGCAGTCCGGATAACCGGAGCATGCGATGAATCTTCCGAATCTTCCGTATTTTACAACCATCGGTTTGCCGCAGAGCTCGCAAACCATGCCGGTTTCGTCTTCCTTAAGGCGGATTTTTTCGTCTTTCATATCCGCTTTCGCTTTTTTGAGCGTCGCGTCGAAATCGCCGTAGAATTCGCGGAGAACGGCAACCCATTCCTCGTTTCCGTCGCGGATCTGATCGAGGTCGGTTTCCACCTGCGCAGTGAATTTGATGTTGACGATCTTCGGGAAACGTTCTTTCAAAAGGTTCGTGACCGCCTCGCCGAGCTCGGTCGGTTTCAGCGTCTTCCCTTCGCGGACGACGTATTCCCGGCCGGAAATCGTTGAAATCACGCTCGCATAAGTTGAAGGACGTCCGATCCCGTTTTCCTCCAGCGCGCGGATCAGGCTCGCTTCGGTATAGCGGGCCGGCGGCTGGGTAAAATGCTGCTCACTTTCCAGCTTTTTGAGCTTGAGCGCTTCGTTCTCCGCAAGCGGCGGCAGCGCCTTTGATTTTTCCTCTTTCTCGGAGGACTCCTCGTAGAGCCTGGTATAGCCGTCGAAGGTAACGGTATAGCCGTTCGCCTTGAAGAGATAATCGCCCGCGCCGATATCGACCGCGGCGGTATTGAGCAGACAGTTTGCCATCTGGCAGGCGATAAACCGCTCCCAGATCAGCTTATAAAGCTTGTACTGATCGGCGGTCAGGCTGGCTTTGATCGAATCCGGCTCGATCGTAATCGTCGAGGGACGGATCGCCTCGTGGCCATCCTGCGCGCCAGCGCGCGAACGGAAGCGTCGCGGGGAAGCGGGCAGGTATTTTTTGCCGAAACGGCCTTCGATATATTTTGCGGCGGCCGAGAGCGCTTCCTCGGAGATCCGCAACGAATCCGTTCTCATATAGGTGATAAGACCGACCGCGCCGATTCCCGGGATCTCTACGCCTTCGTAGAGCTCCTGGGCGACTTTCATCGTACGCGAGGAGCGGAAATTGAGTCTTCTGGAGGCTTCCTGCTGCAGCGTCGAGGTGATGAACGGAGGCGCCGGAGATTTGCGCTTCGTACCGTTTTCAACGCGCAGAACTTCGTAATTCTTTCCTTCGAGGGCTGCAAGGACCTCGTCGGTCGTTTTCTGATCGGGCAATTCCATTTTTTTGCCGCTGCGAAGTCCGTAGAAGCTCGCCGTAAAGCTCTGACGGCCGGAGAGAAGCGAAGCGTCGATCGTCCAGTATTCCTTGGGAACGAACGTGCGGATCTCCTCTTCCCGGTCAACGATGATCCGAACGGCCACGGACTGAACGCGTCCCGCGGAAAGACCGCGGCGGATCTTCTGGGAAACGAACGGACTCAGCTTATAGCCGACGATCCGGTCCAGAATCCGGCGCGCCTGCTGGGCGTTGACCATATCCATATCGATTGAACGGATATGCCCGATTCCCTCGCGGATCCCGCTTTGGGTAATCTCGTTGAAGGTAACACGGATCGGATCGTTGACGTTGAGCCCCAAAACGTAGGCGAGATGCCAGGAAATCGCTTCACCCTCACGGTCCGGGTCGGTCGCGAGCAGGATCCGGTCGCTCTTCTCGGCAGCCTTTTTGAGGCTTTCGACCACCGATTTTTTATCCGGCATAATCATATAGTTCGGCGCGAAATCGTGCTCGATATCAACGTTGAGCCGCGCTTTCGGCAGATCGCGGATATGGCCTTTGGAGGAGGCGACGATATAGCCGTTTCCAAGATATTTTTGAATGCTTTTCTCCTTGTTGGGAGACTCTACGATTACTAACGTTGCCACAAAATTACCCCTTTGTAATTATATCATAACCGTGTCGGAAAGGATATACCTTCTTCCCGAACACGAAACAATTTTTCCGGAAAGTTCCAGCTCTGTCAGCGCGGAAAGCGTACGCGCGGCAGAAAAACCGGACGCCGCGGACAGCGCGGAAAGATGGATCGGCTCGCGGCCGATCAGCCGGAGAATTGCCGCAGCGTCCTGCGAACAGTCTTCCTGCGAGGAAGCGGTTCCCGGCGCGGATGCGGTTTCATGAGCAGAAACGGTTCCCGGCGCGTTTTCAGCTTCTGCTTTTTCCGCGGCGGCCGCCTGCGCCTTTTCAAAGCGCCCGAAGGCGTACTCTTCGAGGATATCCTCGGCGCACGTGATCAGTTTCGCGCCGTTTTGAATCAGCGCGTTCGTTCCCGCCGCGTTCGCGTTGCCGAGATCTCCCGGAACGGAGAAAACGTCTCTCCCCTGATCGAGCGCATAGCGGACGGTGATCATGCTGCCGCTCTTTTCTTTCGCTTCCACCACGGCAACGCCGCGCGAGAGCCCTGAAATCAGGCGGTTCCGAACTTCGAAATTGCCGCGTTCGATCCCGGTATCCGGCGGATACTCGCTGACAAGCGCTCCGCTTTTCGCAATCCGCTCGCGGATCGACGCGTTCTGCGTCAGATAGGGATAGTTGATTCCGCAGGCCAGAAGGCAGACCGTAACACCACCGGCCTCCAGCGCGCCCTCGTGGGCGGCGATATCGACGCCGATCGCACCGCCGCTTACAACGACGGCGCCGGCCTTGGCGAGATCGAATCCGAGCCTTCGGGCGGTATCGATCCCGGTCTTCGTCGCCTTTCGCGAACCGACGACCGCAATCGAAAGCATGCGGTCAAAATCGGGCAGCGTCCCTTTTACGAACAGCACGCCCGGCGGATTCGCGATCTGACGCAGCGGTCCCGGATACTCCGGATGTTCCGGCGTATAGATCTTCTGGCCGAGTCTTTCGCAGTATTCGATCTGGAAAAGCGCGTCGTCGGCGGAAAATTCCCGCATTGCGCAGAGCTCCCGTTCGGTAAAAATCCCCATGGAAACCCAGGCGCGCTCGCCTCCCTTATAGAATTCTTCGATGCTGCCGGCATATTTCAGGATCCGGCGCACTTTCGTGCTCCCGCAGCCGAGCGCATGCAGAAGCCAGAGCCGGTAAGCCCTTACGTCCATCATTCCACCTCCGGCGAACGCATCATTTCCCACATCAGGATCATCGCCGCAGCAGAAGCATTGAGCGATTCGGCGCGGCCGCGCATTGGGATCGTCACGCGCGTTTCGCAGGCTTCTGACGCTTCGGCGGTCAGCCCTGCGCCTTCGTTTCCGATCACCGCGATACTGCCGGGCGCGAAATTGCATTTCAGCACGCTTTTCGCGCCTCGGTCCGGCACTGCAGCGAAGGTGCGAAATCCCGCTTTGCCAAAGGCCCGGATCGACTCAGGGAGGTCTTCCGCTTCCCAGACGGGCAGGCGGAAAACGGCGCCCATCGAAGCGCGAAGCGCCTTCGGAGAGAAGCGGTCGCAGCTGTCCTTCGAGAGGATCACGCCGGAAATCCCGAGCGCCTCCGCGGTACGGAACAGCGCGCCCAAATTGGAGGGATCCTGCATCCGCTCGGCGGCAATGTAAAAGCCGTTTTGAGAAAGCGCTCCGGGCTCGGGCAGGCTCTCGCGCGAGAGGACGCAGAAGATCTCCTGAGACGCGCGCACCTCGCTCATCAGTTGGGCGACCGGCTCGCTGATCTCGTAGGCGATTTCTGCCTTTTGAAAGATCTTTTCGAGATACGGTCCGTATTTTTCAAGCGCCCGTTCGGTATAGAATACGCGTTCGATCCGGATTCCGCTCTCGGCGGCATCGGCGCACAGACGCGCGCCTTCGGCGGTGAACCGGCCGCTTTTTGCGCGTTCGGCAGCACTTTCCGAAAGCTTTTTATAGGCTTTTACCCGTTCGTTTTTTCTGCTCTCAATGCGTATTTTTTCCATTCTTTTGCGATTCTCCCGCGATTGAGGAATCCCTCATATACGAAAATTTGCGTCCGGGAAAATCCCGGACGCAATTCGAGCTTTTTATAAAGCGGCTTTTGCCTTTTCACAAAGAGACGTAAACGCCGACGCGTCTGCGATCGCGATTTCGGAAAGCATCTTGCGGTTGAGCGTTACGCCGGCCTTTTTAAGGCCGTTCATAAAGGTCGAATAATTCATGCCGTTTGCTTTGCAGCCGGCGGAGATTCTCGTGATCCAGAGGCGGCGGAAATCTCTCTTTCTCTGCTTGCGGCCGATATATGCATAGTTGCCGGATTTCATGACAGCCTGTTTGGCCATCTTGAAGTGTTTGCTTTTTGCTCCGTAATATCCTTTTGCAAGCTTTAAAACTTTATTTCTTCTTTTGCGCGTCATCATTGCGCCTTTTACTCTTGCCATATGTCATACCCTCCAAGTTTATTTGATCTCTTACTGCTGATAAGGAAGCATTCTCTTGACTTTCG
>CACZON010000303.1 GCA_902782805.1 Oscillospiraceae bacterium | reverse complement strand
GCCGCGTTCGCGCAGCTGATCGCGGATCGAAGAGATCCCGTGCGCCCAGCCGGCGGCGGCGAAATCCGCGCCGAACGCGCGCGCCATATCCATGCCGAGCGCGGCGTCGTCGACAACGAGGATGTCTTCTTTCGAGAGCGAGAATTCCTCCGAGAGCTTGAAAAGAGGGTAGGGATCCGGCTTGCGGCGCTCGAGGGGCTCATCCCAGCCGAAGATCCGGTCCGGCTTCGGGAGCGCGTTGCGCGCGTAATCGCGAAGGATGTTTTCGGAAAAGGAGTAGGAGACAACGCAGATCAGCCCGCCGCGGCGTTTCTGTTCCCAAAGCAGCGTTCCGATGCCCGGAAACGCCTTCGGAACGCGGTCCTTTGCGTAGCTTTTCCAGAAACGCCCTTCGCGCTCGATTTCTTCGTCGGTAAATCCGTATTCGCTGCGGCAGAAATCAAGAAAGTTCTGGCCGAAGTTTTTCGAAAAATATTCCTCAAGCGAGATCTTCTTGCCGGGGCGGATCAGATTGAGGAATTCCTGAAAGCAGGGATGATGGATCGAAGCGGTGCTGTCGACCACGGTGTCGTCGTGATCGAGCACGAGGCAGCGGTATTTCATGATTTCACCTCTTTTCCATAGTATACCATAGAATCGCAAAGGAGAAAAGAGGCGGCGAACCATTGCAAGAATATACATTGAAAGCCGGAGCATCGCTCATATTTCGTGAATTTTTAGTAAATATTCCTAAAGTTTATTCGCTTCGCTTTCCGGAGTTCGCGAAAACGGCGAAAATGAAAAAGTTCCGAAAAAAGTATTTCAAAATACCTCCGTTTTTGCTATAATATATCTTGATTTACTGCAGCAATTTACAGATCTCCCCGGCAAAGAGGTTTCCCTTATGAACATCCCGATCATCAATACCCATTCTCACGTTTATCCCGATAAAATCGCGCTGAAAGCTTCGAAGGCGATCGGCGAATTCTACGGCTGCGGCATCGCCTGCGACGGAACCGTTTCCCAGCTGCTCGAGCGGGGAGACGCGGCAGGGATTTCGATGCACGTGGTCAGCTCGGTTGCAACCACGCCGCACCAGGTCGCTTCGATCAACCGCTTTATGGCGCAGGTGCAGAACGAAAATCCCGGAAAAATCATTGCGCTCGGCGCGCTTCATCCGGACAGCGACGATCTTGCCGGCGATATCGAGCAGATCCTGGAGCTCGGGCTTCACGGAATCAAGATGCATCCCGATACGCAGGGATTCTGTATCGATGATCCGCGCTGCCTCAAAATCTACGAGCTCGCGGCGGGAAGACTTCCCGTTTTGCTCCATACCGGCGATAAACGCTACGATTATTCCAATCCGAACAGGCTCATTCCGATTTTGAAAGCATATGATAATCTAACGGTGATCGGCGCGCATTTTTCCGGCTGGTCGATCTGGGAGGAAGCGACGCAGCAGCTTACGAAATATCCGAATCTTCTGGTCGACTGTTCTTCCTCGCTCCCGTGGCTTTCAAACGAAACGAGCGTCAGGCTGATCCGCTTATGGGGCGCGGACCGGGTGATGTTCGGCGTCGATTACCCGATGTGGGATCCGAAAGACGAGCTCGACCGGTTTCTGTCGCTCGGCCTTACCGAGGAGGAAAACCGGAAGATCCTCTATGAAACGGCTGCAAAGCTTTACGGCATATCACTGACGAATTCATAAATACGAATCATTCAAAAAGGAGTTGCTTTACCATGAAAAAGACGGTTTTTAGTGGGGTCGGAACAGCGCTGATCACTCCGCTTGATCAAAACGGGGTCGATTTCCCGAAGCTCAAAGCACTGATCGAGTGGCAGATCGCGCAGGGCGTAGACGCGCTCATCGTCTGCGGGACGACCGGCGAAAAATCCACACTGGACACGAAGGAGCATCAGGCGGTTACGGAATTCGCGATCGAAACGGTCAACCACAGAATCCCCGTGATTGCCGGCACCGGCTCCAATGACGCCGCCCACGGCGTTGAGATGACGAAACACGCCGCGCGCAGCGGCGCTGACGCCGTTCTCGTTGTAACTCCCTATTACAATAAAGCGACCCAGAACGGCCTGATCCGGAACTTTACCGCCTATGCCGATGCGAGCGACTGCCCGGTGATCCTCTACAACGTGCCTTCGCGTACGGGCTGCAACATCCTGCCCGAGACGGCGGAGAAGCTCGCCGAACACCCGAACATCGTCGCGATCAAGGAAGCGAGCGGAGATATCGCCCAGATCGCCGATATCGCGGCGCGCACCCGCGGCAAGCTCGATATCTATTCCGGCAACGACGATTCGATCGTTCCGGTCCTTTCCCTCGGCGGCAAAGGCGTTATTTCCGTTCTCTCGAACCTGATGCCGAAGGAAACGAAGGAGATCTGCCGCCTCTATTTTGAAGGAAAGGTCGAAGAAAGCGCCGAGCTGCAGCTTCGGCTCTTCCCGCTGATCAAGGCGCTCTTTTCCGAGGTCAATCCGATCCCGGTCAAGGCTGCGATGGCGGCGCTCGGTTTCTGCGAAAACTACGTCCGCCTGCCGCTGACTCCGATGGAGGAAGCCCACGAAGCGAAGCTCCTCGAGCTGATGCGTCAGCAAGGGCTGAAGGTATAAAAAAGGAGAATACGATGAAAATTCTGATCAACGGCGTCTGCGGACGGATGGGCAGCGAGCTTCTCAGGATCGTTGCGTCCGGCTATTGCGGCGCAGAGCTTGCCGCCGGGGTGGACATCAACGCAAACGGCGGCGGATTCTATACTTCTCTGGAAGACGTAAAGGAACCGGCGGACTGCATGATCGATTTTTCCCATCATTCCTGCACGCCCGCAATTTTGAAATACGCGGTGGAAAAGAATCTTCCGGTCGTCATCGCAACGACCGGTCATACGCCCGAAGAGCAGAAGGTGATGGAGGCCGCGGCGCAGAAGATCCCGGTCTTCCACAGCGCGAATATGTCGCTCGGCGTCGCGCTGCTTCTGGAGCTTGCGAAAGCGGCGGCGAAAACGATTCCCGACGCGGATATCGAGATCGTCGAAACGCACCATAACCGCAAAGAGGACGCTCCGAGCGGAACGGCGCTGATGATCGCGAAAGCGCTCCAGTCGATCCGCGAAAACGCGCGGCTTGTCTTCGGACGCTATGGCAGCGCGAAGCGGCAGAAGGGGGAGATCGGCGTCCACGCGATCCGCCTCGGCAACATCGTCGGCAAACACGAGGTCATCCTCGCAACGGATACGCAGACGATCACGATCGCCCACGAATGCCATACGCGCAGCGTCTTTGCGGAAGGAGCCGTCAACGCGGCGGCGTTTTTGATCGGCAAAGAAGCCGGGATGTACGATATGCAGAGCATGGTCGACAACGGCTGAATCAATCCCTGAAAGAACCAGGAAAAGGAGGACGGAAGAGATGAAGATTGGAATTTACGGCTACGGCAACCTCGGACGCGGCGTTGAGAGCGCGATCGGGCAGAATGAAGATATGGAGCTTGTCGGCGTATTCACCCGGCGCGATCCGAAATCGCTCGAAATCCGCACGCCCGGCGTGCCGGTGATTTCAGCGGCGGACGTACTTAAGTATCGGGATCAGATCGACGTGATGATCATCTGCGGCGGCAGCGCTACGGATCTCCCCGTAATGACGCCGGCGCTCGCCTCGGCGTTCAACGTGGTCGACAGCTTCGATACCCACGCGCGGATCCCGGAGCATTTTGCAAACGTCGACGCGGCGGCTCGATGCGGCGGAAAGACTGCGCTGATCTCCACCGGATGGGATCCCGGTCTCTTCTCCCTCGCACGCATCTATTCGAACGCCGTCCTGCCGCAGGGCGCCGATTACACCTTCTGGGGCAAAGGCGTGAGCCAGGGCCATTCCGACGCGGTGCGCCGGATCGAAGGCGTTCTCGATGCGAAGCAGTACACGATCCCGGTCCCCGAGGCGCTCGAAGCGGTCCGCAGCGGCAGCAACCCGCAGCTGACGACCCGCCAGAAACATACGAGAGAATGCTTCGTTGTTGCGAAGGAAGGCGCCGATCTCGCAAAGATCGAAACCGAAATCAAAACGATGAAGAATTACTTTGACGAATACGATACGACGGTCCATTTTATCTCGATGGAGGAATTCCGCCGCGATCACAGCGCGATCCCTCACGGCGGTTTCGTCATCCGCAGCGGAAAGACGGGATACGAACGCGAAAACACCGAGATATTTGAATTTTCTTTAAAGCTCGATTCGAACCCGGAATTCACCGGTTCGGTTCTCGCGGCGTTCGCGCGGGCGGTGTTCCGCATGAATACCCGCGGCGAGATCGGCTGCCAGACGGTCGCCGATATCGCGCCGAGAGATCTGCTGAACTGTTCAAAGGAACAGATCCTCAAAATGATCTGAAACGGCACAACGGCTCTCGCGTCTGTTTAACGATCGAGGGTACGATGGATCCGAAAGGCAAAAAGAGGCTCCTGCGTTTTTCGCAGGAGCCTTTTTGATGCGGATTTTGTCAGAGGATGAATTCGTTCGAGCCGGCGCCGGAAAGGGGCCAGAGACGCGCCGGAGCGGGTTTTGAGAGGAAGAGATGCCGCTCGTCTTCTTCCGGGAATACGCGGGTCGTAAGGACCGCCTCGCCGGAGTTGACGAAGATTTCCAGGGAGCTTGCATCAACGAAGAGCCGTAGCTCGGTAAGCCCGCAGGGCAGAGAAACGCTGCGCGCTTCGCCCATCGCGGTTTCAAAGCGGTTTTTCATCGCCGAGCGGTCGAGCGTCAGCGTTTTATCCGCAGGGTCGAAGCACAGCCGGATCCCGCCGCTGCCGTCTTCCCTTGCAAAGAGGGAGAGCAAAAAGGGGCCGTCCGGTTTGAGCTCGAGCTCGCAGGCGCGCGGAAGGATCGCCTCGGTTCCCTGAAGCTCGATTTGCGCTTCGCGCAGGGTTTCGAGCGCCTTTGGCGGCGTCTGCACAAGGCGTCCGCCGCGCAGCGCGAGCTTCCGCGGCAGGGTCAGGCAGCCGGACCATTCCTCCTCGTCGCTCGGATACGCGGCGTCGGGCAGGCCCATCCAGGCGATCAGGGTCAGCTCGTCCGGCGCGGGATCGCTTTCGGCGGCGCACTGGGCGGCGTAGAATTCAAAGCCGTAATCGAGAAGCTGATAAGGACCCTCGGGGAGGAAGGTCAGCGTATCCCAATCCATCCTGCCGACCAGGCAGACGTTGTGATGCGCCGTATTGCCGCGCCCGGGCAGGAGAAGATGCTGCGGGCAGAAAATCAGCAGGTCTTTTTCGCCGAGGCGCTCGAGGCTCGGGCATTCCCACATATCGCCGAAGTCCTCGTAGCCGGGCACGCGCAGCTCGCCGATGAACTTCCAGCCGCGGTCGGGATATTCGGAGCGGTAAACGAGGATGCGGCCCTGCTTCGATTCGTTCTGGGCGCCTAACACGATGTAATAAAAGCCGTCTTTTTTAAGGATCTTCGGGTCGCGCTGATGCTCGGTGTAGCCCTTTTCCGGCGCGAAGAGCGGCGCGGAGGCTTTTTCGACCGCCCCTTGTGCGCCCGTTTTCGCATAGCAGGTGTAGGGGATGCGCTCCCAGCGCTCCGTCCGGTGGTTGCCCGTATAATAGAGAGAAAGCGAATCGCCGCAGGGCAGCGCGGTTCCGGAATAGATGCCTTTGTTGTCGAACTCGCGGTCCGGGCGTATCGCAAGTCCGCGGTTCTCCCAATGGACGAGATCTTCTGAGAATACGCGGTACCAGTGCTTCATGCCGTGGACCGCGCCCCAGGGGCACCATT